>JAWXUJ010000190.1:0-3602 GCA_044432765.1 Eubacteriales bacterium
CTCCTCCGCGTAGCAACCGAAACCGCTGTCTACAAAGAGCAGTTCCTTGCCGTCGTCTAAGACACAGGTGTTACTGCCACAAGGTGGCTCAACCAAGGTGGCTTTCACCTGGAGGGACAGTTGGCGACGGCTGACGATGGGGTCGAAACCCGCCCCTTTGTGTTCCACGATAAACCGGGCATATTTACCCAGATATTCAAAGGTTTTCTGGGGCATTTCCCCTTTTTTGTCCAAAAACTGCATGATATTGTTGGCATCAATCAAGAAACGATTGACGGATTTTTGATCCAAATCGAACAGTTCTGCCATTTCCTGAGCGAAGGCGATGTAGAACACGGTGCCATCCAGTGCCTTTTCGGTAACGTGGTAGTCCACGATTTTCACCTTGCAAATCTGGGCGATTTCATCCAGCAAAACCTTGGTCATGGCCGGCTCTTCGATGAGCAGGCCAAGGCGAAGCCGTTGATATCCGGAGTCGTTGGCCCGGGCATTGATATAGTTGATGTTCACTTCGTGGCTGTGGATGACCTCCAACACGGCGATCATTGCCCCTGGTTCGTCAGTCATTTTCATCTCTAAGACGATGATTTTTTTCTCCAATTTGTCGGCGGACAGATAACCTGCCGCGTCCAGTTGGGCGAAAATTTCCGTGTGGATTTCCGGGTGGGCTTCCACATCGAGAAACAGGATGTGCATATCCACGCCCTTGTTGTAGTTGACCCGGACGATATTGCCCCCCAAGCCACCCACAATGCGGCTGGCCTCCAAAAATGCGCCAGCCCGGTCTTCCATATTTAAAATATAGGTTTTAGTCACCTTGCGTCGCCTCCGATGGCAATTCTTTTGACAAATCGTATGGTGTGGTTTGATAGACGAAGTAGTTGAGCCAGTTGGAATAGAGCAGATTGGCATGGGCTCGCCAGGACACCTTTGGTGCCTGGGTATCGTCGTCGTCGGGGAAGTAGTTCGCCGGCGCGGAAATGGGCAAGCCCTGGGATTTATCCCGGAAATACTCTTTCGCCAAAGTTCCAGGGTCGTATTCCGAGTGACCTGTGACGAAAATGCGACGACCTTTGCGAGCAGACACCACGTAGACACCGGCCTCTTCGGAGGATGCCAAAACCTTCAGGCTGGGCACCCGCTCCACATCCTCCCGGGAGATGGTGGTGTGGCGGGAGTGGGGCACCATAAAGGTGTCGTCAAAGCCTCGGAAGAGGATGGAGTTTTTGTACTCCACCTTGTGAGGGAACACGCCGAACATCTTCTCATCCAAAGGCAGTTTTTTCACGCCATAGTGGTAGTAGAGCCCTGCCTGTGCGCCCCAGCAGATGTGGAAGGTGGAGTGGACATTGGTTTGGGTCCAGTCCATAATGTCGCACAGCTCGTCCCAGTAGTTGACCTGCTCGAAATCCATCTGCTCCACAGGCGCGCCGGTGATGATCATGCCGTCATACCGCTTGTGACGCACTTGGTCGAAGGTTTTATAGAAGGTACCCAAATGCTCTGCCGAGGTGTTTTTGGACTGGTGGGTGGACACCTGCATCAGCTCCATATTGACTTGAATGGACGTATTGCCCAAAAGCCGTGCCAGTTGGGTTTCCGTGTCGATTTTGGTGGGCATCAGGTTTAAAATCAAGATTTCCAGAGGACGGATATCTTGTTTCATGGCACGGGTTTCCGTCATGACGAAAATATTTTCGCTCTGCAAGACCTCTGTTGCAGGCAGGTTGTTTGGAATTTTAATGGGCATAATGAGAACCTCCGACTTGAATTTTGGGTATAAAAAAACCCGTCCTTTTGCAAGGACGAGGGCAAAAGCCACCGTGGTACCACCTTGGTTCTCCCCCACTTCACAATGGGAGACTCGCGATGTGCAAGCACACATCAAGCGCTGTAATGGGCGCACCCAGCGTAGCCTATGCCAAAACAGTCGGTACGCGGCTCCAAGGCCATGTTCCCCAAACCGTGTCGCGCTTCTTTCCACCAACCGAAGCTCTCTGTGGCGCATTGATATGGGTACTTTCCTTTTCATTGCCTGTATTTGTATTATCATTAGTGTACCCCATTTCGAAAAGATTGTCAAGGGTAAATCCTAAGCAATTCCCAGACCTATCTGCCAAATTTCACAAAATGTTTTGGCATTTTTCCAACTTTTTGCACAGTTTTACCCAGGAGAATATGGAATTTTTTCATATATTTTATCATTTTTCAAATGAGTATTGACACGGATTTCCAAATGTGTTACACTAACTTTAGTTTAATACAGTACGAAATGATAGAGGCGCATCGCACCATCAGTAGATTCTGTCCAAGGTTCTCGCAAAACTATGGCAGTTTGGAAAGGGGTCGTTGCCGAAGTTTGCCCCTGCGAAGGGCATTCTGGTCGTGTGAAATAAGATTCCCTCGACTGTCGCAAATTGCGGAGTGCTATCTTTTATGACACGGAGGCCACCGCTCTCCTGCCCCATACAAAGGATAGTCGATGTGTTTGCATCGGCTTTTTTGTCGCCCATCTTCATGAAACCATTATTTTAAAGGAGAATTTCCATGAGAACTACATCTATTTTTAAGGGCGTCGCAACCGCACTAGTCACTCCATTCACCGAAACCGGTGTGGACTACCCCGCTTTTGAGCGTCTCATCAACTGGCAAATCGAGTCCGGCATCAATGCCCTGGTCATCTGTGGCACCACCGGTGAAAGCTCCACCATGGACGATGCCGAGCACCGAGAAGTCCTGGAATTTGCCCTGAAAGTCAACGCCGGTCGCGTTCCCATGATTGCCGGTACCGGCTCCAACGACACCCGCTATGCCATCGAGCTGACCCGCCACGCTTGCGAAATCGGCTACGATGCCGTTCTGGTTGTCACCCCCTACTATAACAAAACCACCCAACGTGGCCTGGTTGCCATGTTCAATGCCATTGCCGATGTGGCCACCAAGCCCATCATCCTCTACAACGTCCCCTCCCGCACCGGGGTCAACATCGCCCCTGAAACCTTTGTAGAGCTGGCAAAGCACCCACAAATCGCCGCCATCAAGGCCGCCAGTGGCGACATCTCCAACATTGTCACCACCTCTGCCCTGATTGGCAAGGATTTGGACATCTACTCCGGCAACGACGACCAAATCGTCCCCATTATGTCCGTGGGTGGCATCGGTGTCATCTCCGTCCTGTCCAACGTCTGCCCCAAGGAGACTGTGGAAATGTGCGACAAGTGGTTCGCTGGCGACGTCCAAGGCAGCTTGGATCTCCAACTGAAATACCTGCCTCTCTGCCACGATCTGTTCTGCGAAGTCAACCCCATCCCCGCCAAGGCCGCAGTTGCCGCCATGGGCTTCGGCGAAAACATCGTCCGCCTGCCCCTGGTCACCATGTCCAAGGACAAAGAGGCTCATATGCTGTCCGTCATGCGGGACTTGGACATCGAGGTGTAATCTATGAAATTTATTATGCACGGTGCCCTTGGTCGCATGGGCAAAGCCGTTTTGGAAACGGCAGAAGCTGGCTACTGTGGCGCAGAATTGGTCGCCGCCGTGGACAGTTACTCCCAAACTCCTGAAATTCTCACCAGCCTGGACGGTTTCACCGGCATCGCCGA
>JAWXUJ010000191.1:0-3593 GCA_044432765.1 Eubacteriales bacterium
GGCACATGGAAAACACAGCGAATATCATACATCTACGGGGAAATCTGGCAGAATTGCCAACTTTTTCCCATGAAAATCACGGGCGAACATTCTATACATTCCCCCTGGAAGTCCCCCGGTTATCCGGGGCATCGGACATCCTCCCGGTCATTGCGCCTTGGGATACCTTAGGGCATATGGATGTCTTCGGAGGCCAACGTCTGGAAATCACAGGCCAGGTTCGCTCCTTCAACAGCCGGAGCGAAACCGGGCGCAAGCTGATCATCTCCGTCTACGGTGAAACCGTCACCACCACCGATTTGGAGCCGACCAACCAAGTCCAGTTGACCGGTGTGGTCTGCAAAGCCCCCATCTACCGCCGTACGCCTCTGGGGCGGGAAATCTGCGATGTCATGCTGGCGGTGAACCGCCCCTACCGGCGCACCGACTACCTGCCCTGCATCCTCTGGGGCAAAACCGCCCACGCCATGGCGGATTTGGATGTGGGTGCCACCATCCTTCTGGAAGGCCGGCTCCAAAGCCGAAACTACATCAAAGTCATCGATGGCGAAAGCATCCAACGGACGGCCTATGAGGTTTCCGCCATGAGCGCCTCCGTGGTTTTGCACGAAAAAGAGGATGAAAATTTAGAGGAATAGACAAAAGTTGGTTTTGCCAAGGCAAAACCAACTTTTTTTGCAACCTTTTTCAATTTCCTACGTCTTATAGGACAACCACATAAATAAGGAGGAAACACAATGAAAAAAACAGCCCTACTACTTGCGACCATATTATTGGTCACCCTATTCGCCGGATGCAGTTCCAGTTCATCCATGGACACGGCATCCAGTACCATCGTCACGGCACCCCAAGCCGCCATGGAGGAATCCATGACAATGACCACAACCGACAGTGCAACAGGTGGTGAAACCTTCACCCAAACCGTGGACTACACAGAAAAAATCATCTATTCCGCCTATTTATCCCTAGAAACCACGAATTTTGATTCAGCAACGTCCCAAGTGGAACAGTTGGTCACCCAGTACGGCGGATTTCTGGAATCGGCAGAACAGTCGGGCAATACCCGCTACGGCAACGACGGTTCCACCCAGGTGGTGGATCGTTTCGCCTACTACACCCTCCGCGTTCCCTCCGACCAATTCGATGCCCTACTCAGCCATGCTGACACACTGGGCAACCTGGTGGACAGCTCCCGCCAAGCCGAGAACATCACCAGTGCCTTTATGGACCAAGAGGCGCTGAAAACCTCCCTGGAAATCCAGGAAGAACGGCTTCTCTCCATGATGGAACAGTCCGAGGACATCGAAACCCTGATTGCCTTGGAGGCGCGGATATCGGAGGTTCGCTTTGAAATCGACACCATCACCCGCCAACTGAACAACTGGCAGATGGATGTGGACTACTCCACCGTGAGCATCGCCATCCAAGAGGTGGAAGTCTACACCCCCACCGCCCAAATTCAGCGCACATTTGGGGAAAAAGTGGCGGACAGCTTCCAAGACGGTGTGACCAGCTTTGTCAGTGGCTGTCAGTTCGTCCTACTCTTCCTCATCGGCAACTTCCTGGGACTACTTCTCTTCTTTCTGGTGGGCGCAGGCATCGTTGTGATCATCCGCAAAGTCCGCGCCAGAAAAGAGAAAATCATGGGTTCCAAAACTGACGAAATGCCGTAGGCAAGGCCACGTCATTGGCAATCTCCCCCCGCGTGACCCACTGGAACTGGGGGCATTTCCCCTGACATTCTACAGTATAACACCCCATTTCCCACTGAATATGGGTGAAAATATGGACTTTTTCCTCGTATTTCATCAAGTTGGACGGCTTTGCGCCCCACTGGGCCACCTGCTCCATGGCTTCTTGCACTGCCAATGCGCCCTCCACATTGGGAAACTGCCAAAGACCTGCCAAGAGACCCTTGGCGGGTCTTTTTTCCACGGCAACTGCGTCGTCACAGAACAGGAGGAACACGGTGCGGCGCTCCACCCGCCGTGGCTTTTTCGGGGCTTTCACCGGCAGTTTTTCCTGGAGATTTTCCCCGAAACAGACGCAAAAATCACGGCAGGGACAGCACTCGCACTTGGGCGCGCCGTTGGGAACGCAGACGGTAGCACCCAATTCCATAAGACTTTGGGTGAAGTCCCCACAGTGGCCTGTTGGGTAGATTTTTTCCAGGTTTTCTGCCACTTTTTTCTTGGTTTTCGCCAGGGTGATGTCGTCAAAATCCCCCTCCAATCGTGCCATGACCCGGAGGACATTGCCGTCCACAGCGGGGGTGGGCTGTTCAAAACAGATGGAGGAAATCGCCCCGGCGGTGTAGTCCCCAATCCCCGCCAAGTCCCGGATGGATTGGTATTCCCGAGGAAATACACCTTGGTGATATTCCATAATTTGAACCGCTGCTTTTTGGATGTTTCGTACACGGCTGTAGTAGCCAAGCCCCTCCCACAGTTTGTAGAGGCTGTCGCTGTCCACAGTCGCCAGTTCGGCAATGGTGGGAAGCGCAGACAAAAACCGACTGTAATAGCCCTTCACTGCCTCCACTCTGGTCTGTTGTAGCATGATTTCAGACAGCCAGACGTGGTAAGGCTCTCTGTCTTGTCGCCAGGGTAAGTCCCGCTTGTGCTCCCCAAACCAGGGAAGGAGCGCCTCCGGCAATCGATTGTCCATAATCCCACCTTCTTTCATCCCATTAGTATACCAAAATCCAGCCATCAGGGCAAGTAAAATTAAAAGTATTCTAAAGAATCTCCCAATCCCTTGCAATGGCCTCATTTTGTGTTATAATGTAAGTAGTATGAAAATAAGGAGATTTTGCCATGAAAAAAATCAGACTGTTGGGCCTTTTGTTGGCCTTTTCTATATTGATTCTGTCCACCGCCGCCTACGCCATAGACTTCTCCGATTTCCTCAACAAATGGAGCATCGTAGAGGAAGCGGGCGAAGAAGAAGAGGAGATCATCCCCGAGCCTGTCACCGTGGAATTGGGAGGCTTTATCGTCACCGGTTTTGAAGACTACTTCTCCTATGAATACGGTGTCCTCAACATCATGGGCGACGAAGAGGGCAACGAAATCATTGTAAAAAACATCGACCCAGACAACGCCACCTCCGACTGCATCTCCATGGAGGGCGGTGCCAAGGTGGTTTTGGAAGGTGTCAACATCTCCGCAAGCAACCGCAACCCAATTTTGGTGGGTAGCAACGACGACAACACCATCACTCTGGCAGAAGATACCATCAATGTTTTGACCGTCACCGCCGGGAGCTATGCCACCGTGGGTGTCAAAGCAGGTAACCGGGTGGTCTTCCAAGGCACAGGCCAACTGATCGTCAACAACTTCGGCTCCGGTGCCTGTATAGGTGGCTCTGGCAACAGCGGACAGACCAGTGGTTCCATCACCATCGAAGACGGCACCTATCGCCTGAACCCAACCACCGGCGCTGGCATCGGCGGTGGCTACTACGGCGACGGCGGGGAAATCACCATCAACGATGGCGATATCACCGTCACTGCCCCATCAGAAACCTACAGCGCCGGCATCGGCGGTGGTGCCTACGGCACCGGGGGCATCATCACCATCGGTGGTGGCTCT
>JAWXUJ010000192.1:0-3574 GCA_044432765.1 Eubacteriales bacterium
ATGGTGCCGAAAATTGCGGCGATCCACATCCAGAAGATGGCGCCAGGGCCACCGGCCACGATGGCAGAGGCCACACCTGCGATGTTACCAACACCGACGGTGGCTGCCAAAGCAGTACATAATGCTTGGAATTGGGAGATGGAACCCTTTTCCTTATTTTTGCCGGACACGTTCTTGTCGAACATTTTGCCAATGGTTTCCTTGACCCAGTGGACGCAGTGGCTAAATTGGAAGCCCTTGGTCAGAATGGTCATCAACACACCAGTCAAAATCAGCAGAGACAGGACAGGAATGCCCCATACAAAACCGTTAACCGAGCCGTTGATACTTGTGATAGTCTCAATCATAATTTTTCTCCTTCTACTTTTCTCTTATCTTCCATGTTGCGTGCAACAAAAAAAGCCTGTGAAACGATTCACAAGCAAAAGATATGGTGCACTGCCATGCACACTCTGTCCTTTTGCCTGAGAGATTCGCTTTCGCTTGACACCTTCGGCACCTGCCATCGCAGGATTCTCCAGAGTACGTTCCACACACAGTTCTCTCCATTGAGCGTTCAGCGCGTTTCATCACGTATTCTTTATTCAATTAAATTTTATTCATTATAGCACAAAAAATAGGTAGTTGCAAGGAAATTGCAGATAGAATTCCATTTTTGTAGGCTTGCCAAAACCAATCATGAAATTTTCTCATGTTTTTGTAAAATATTACAAAAGTTCACCTTTGCCCATGGTTATACTATTAAAATTGCGTTACTGCTTAGAAATAGTTCCAAAAACCCAAACATTTGCCAAACTACTTCCCTTGCTTCACCCCGCGGAGCGGTGTGTAGTTGAGCACAACAATGGCGGACAGGACCAGGACTACGCCAACCATGCCCAAGAATGTCAGCGGCTCCCCGAAGGCCAAAACGCCCACAAATGTTGCCACTACCACCTCCACCGAGGCCATGATGGCGGCCTTGCCCGTCTCCACTCCATTTAACCCATAGGTAAACAGGGTATATGGCAAAAAACAGGTCAAACAGCCCATAACCAAGCAGGTGGCGGCGGTTTCCCAACCAGAAGCCATGATAGAAATAGGGACTTCAAAGCCCCAAATCACCCCGGCCCCCACAGAGGCCAAAAGGCAGGCGTAGAAGTTGATGGTGGGACTTTGGTAGCCTCTGTCCAAAAGCAGGCGGGCAAAGATGCCGTAGAGGCCGTAACCCAGGCCGGCGCCCAGGCCGTAGAGCAGTCCCACAAAAGTGAAATTCAAGTTGCCCGTACCCAATCCCGCCGAGCAAACACAGCCAGCAAATGCCAGAAGTAATGCAAAAATCTTCCGTTTTGTGAACTTTTCACGGAATATAAACAGAGACAGCACCATGACAAAGGCCGGAGCTGTGTACAGCAAAATCACCGCCGCCGACAGGCTCATCAGCGTCATGGAATAGAAGTAACAGAAGGTGAAAAAAAGAAGGCTAACCAAGCCAATCGCCAAAATCAGCCAGATGTCCTTGGCCTTGACGGCGAACAGTTTGGGATTTTTCACCCCCATGTACACGGCGAAAAACAGAGCCGCCAAGCCACACCGCAGGACGATGGTGCCCCCGGTGTCCAGGCCTACGACCTCCAAAACCCGGGTAAAATAGCCAGTGGTGCCCCACAAAATGCCGGCCAATACAATGAAAATTGCGTGTTTATTCATGGTTTCTCCTAGATTTTCTGTGGCAAATCAAACATGGTTGCCAGCAGTTCTTTTCCTGTATTTGTTCGGAAAACACGTTCCATCACCGTAGAAATGGCGGTTTTCTCCATAGAATCCTCAAAAGCATTGACCAAAAAATCGGCCTCTAGCAAAATTTGATAGTCCAGGCCATCCACCTTGTCCAAGGTATGGTGGTGCTCCACCAAAAAGCAGACCCGGTCGATGACATCCTCATCCACGCCCAACTTCCGAAGCATAGGGCGCGCCACCGGAGGCCCCTCTTTTTCCTGCAAAGGCCCGGCGCAGGAGCCGTACTTCTCCTCGGCAACCTTGATGCCGATGTCGTGGACAAGACCTGTAATTTCTAATGTATAAAGCTGTTCCGCGCTCAATCCCTCCAGGATACCGATGGTTTTGCAGTAGCCGTGCACCTTCATAAAATGTTGAATCCGCAGGGGTTGCCCACAATAATAGCGGGTCATTTCCATGGTGAGTTGTGTAATCATCATTTCATTCCTCCAAACTTTACCACATTAGTATAGCACATTCACCGACCAGTTGCAACATGGAATTCCCAACCGTTAAATCCAATTATTTTTTCAAAAAGACTATACAAACCACCTCTAAAAATGGTATAATACTAATAATATGCGAATTTTCGCCACAGAAAGGTTTCTACATGATTGCAGTGAAAAATCTGTCCTTCGGATTCCCCGACAAGGACCTCTACGACCAACTGAACTTCACCATCGAAGTGGGTCAATCCGCCGCCCTCATCGGCAGCAGCGGTTGCGGCAAAACCACCTTGGTGCATATGCTCCGCGACCGGGAACGGTATATGTACGATGGTGAAATCGAAATCCCAGAGGACTGGGACATGGGCTACATTAGCCAATTCTACGACGGCGGCAGCGCTGAAGCCCAAACTGTTTTCCAATATATCGCCCAGGATTTCCTGGATTTACAATCAAAAATCGAAGAACTTTGCACAAAAATGGAAGATTGCGACGACCTGGAAACCGTCCTGGAAGCATACCAAAACACCCTGGACAAGTTCGATTCCCTGGACGGCGAAAACTACGAATCCAACATCAACCGGAAGTTGGGGCTGGCGGAATTGACCCACATCACCCACTTGGAACTGTCCAAAATCAGCGGTGGCGAGTTTAAATTGGTCCAGGTCATCAAGGCCATGCTGTCCACGCCAAAGTTCATCATCATGGACGAACCAGACGCATTTTTGGACTTTGAAAACCTGAATGCTCTGAAAAATCTGCTGAACACCCACAAGGGCACCATGCTGACCATCACCCACAGCCGCTATCTGCTGAACCACTGCTTCAACAAGATTATCCACCTGGAAAATCGAGAAATTCAGGAGTTTGACGGCAATTTCATAGATTATAACTTTGAATTGTTGGTCAATAAGGTTGACCAAATGGAGCAATCCCACAAGGATACCGCAGAAATCGCCCGCAATGAAGTCATCATCGAACGGCTTCGGGATGCCGCCGAAGAGTTGGCTGACCCCTCCAAAGGTCGTGCCCTCCGCGCCCGGGTGAAAATCCAAGACCGCTTGGAGGCCAAGCGAATCAAGGCCCCCTTCCTGGCCTTGACCAAACCCGCCATCTCCATCACCGCCACCGATGTGGCAGAGGACGAAACCATTTTGGACGTGGTGGACTACGGCGTCACATTTGACGAAATCCTCCTAGAAAACGTGAATTTTCAGCTAAAATCCACGGATAAAGTTGCAATTATCGGAAAAAACGGAGCCGGCAAAACCACCCTGCTCCGCGCCATCCGCGACCGGAAAGACCCATCCATCCAACTGTCCGAGACGGTCAAAATGGCCTATCTCTCCCAGGATCAAGGGGACATCATG
>JAWXUJ010000193.1:0-3571 GCA_044432765.1 Eubacteriales bacterium
CCCTGTGCCATTTTGATTTGAATTTCCTGGGCGCTCATGAGATATTCAGAGGTGACACCAAAGCGACCAGAGGCCACTTGCTTGATGGCGGAGTTTTTCTCCGTACCCAGACGTTCGGGGCGTTCGCCACCTTCGCCAGAGTTGGACTTGCCACCCAGACGGTTCATGGCGATGGCCATGCACTCGTGGGCTTCTTGAGAGATGGAGCCATAGGACATGGCGCCGGTTTTAAACCGTTTGACAATGGCGGAGACAGTCTCAACTTCATCGATGTCGATGGGGGTTGCATCCTCATAGGCAAAGGCCAGAAGCCCGCGGAGGGTGTGAGGCTTGTGCTCGTTGTCCACCAATTTGGTGTACTCTTTGAATCGATTGTAATCCCCTGTTCTGGTTGCCTGTTGCAATGCGATGATGGTGTCTGCGTTGTAGAGATGGTCTTCCTTGTCGTCGCCATTACGCAACTTGTGGAAGCCGTTGCTGTCCAGAGAGCGACCAACGCCCAGACCCAGTGGATCGTATGCGTGGGAGTGAAGGTATGTGACACGCTCGTCAATTTCTTCCAGACCGATGCCACCGACCCGAGTGACGGTGTTGGTGAAGTAGCGATCCACCACGTCTTGGCGGATGCCCAGTGCTTCAAAAATTTGAGCGGATTGGTAGGATTGGAGGGCAGAGATGCCCATTTTTGCGGCGACTTTGACAATGCCGTGGAGGACTGCATGGTTGTAGTCGTTGACGGCGGTGTTGTAGTCTTTGTCCAGAAGTTTGCGGTCAATCAGTTCTGCCACAGCTTCGTGTGCCAGATAGGGGTTGACAGCCCGGGCACCAAAGCCCAACAGGGTAGCAAATTGGTGGACATCGCGAGGTTCGGCACTTTCCAAAATGATGGAAATGGCGGTACGCTTTTTGGTGCGGAGCAGGTGTTTTTCCATGGCGGAAACAGCCAACAGAGATGGGATGGCAACGTGGTTTTCATCCACACCCCGGTCGGAGAGGACCAAAATGTTGGTGCCGTCACGATATGCCCGGTCACAGGCCACGAAGAGTTGCTCCACGGCGTGTTTCAGGTCGGTGCCCTTGTAGTAGAGCAGAGAGATGGTGGCACACTTAAAGCCAGGCTTGTTCATGGCCTTGATTTTAATCAGGTCAACGCCGGTGAGGATGGGGTTTTCCACTTCCAAAACACGGCAGTTTTCGTGCATTTCTTCCAACAGGTTGCCGTCAGAGCCCAGATACACAGTGGTATCGGTGACGATTTCTTCCCGCAGGGAGTCGATGGGTGGGTTGGTGACCTGGGCGAACAGTTGCTTAAAGTAGCTGAACAGAGGTTGATGGTGCTCGGACAGCACAGCCAGTGGGATGTCCGTGCCCATGGACAGGGTGGTTTCCACGCCGTTTCGTGCCATAGGCAGGATGCTGTTCTTCAAATCCTCATAGGTGTAGCCGAAAACTTTGTACAGCTTGTCCCGCTCGGCTTGGGAGTGGGTATGCACCTTTTTGTTGGGGATGGAGATGTCGCGGAGACTGATCAAGTTTCGATCCAACCATTCACCGTATGGTTGACGGCTGGCGTAGTCGGCCTTACACTCTTCATCGGAGATGATTTTCTTTTGCACCGTGTCAACCAGCAGGATTCTGCCAGGTTGGAGGCGGGATTTTTTCACAATATTTTCAGCAGGGATGTCCAAAACGCCCACTTCGGAGGACAGAATCAAGGTGTTGTCCGTGGTGATGTAGTAACGGGAGGGGCGCAGGCCGTTTCTGTCCAACACAGCGCCGAACATATCACCATCGGAGAAGGCGATGGAGGCGGGGCCGTCCCATGGTTCCATCATGGTGGCGTAGTAGTGGTAGAAGTCTTTCCGTTCCTGATCCATGTGGGTATCGTGCTTCCAAGGCTCTGGCACGGTGATCATCATGGCCTTGGGCAAATCCATGCCGTTCATGTACAGGAATTCCAGGGTGTTGTCCAACATGGCGGAGTCGGAGCCTTCACCGTTGATAACAGGCAGAACCTTGTCGATGTCGCTGTCCAGACATTGGGAGGTCATGGTCTCCTCACGGGCAATCATACGGTCGGCGTTGCCGCGGATGGTGTTGATTTCACCGTTGTGGAGCATCATGCGGTTGGGGTGTGCCCGCTCCCAACTGGGGTTGGTGTTGGTGGAGAACCGGGAGTGCACCATGGCGATGGCACTGATGTAGTTCTCGTCCAGCAAATCCAGATAGAAGTTCCGCAGTTGACCCACCAGGAACATACCCTTATAGACGATGGTGCGGGAGGACAGAGATGGCACGTAGACCGTGCTACAGCTGTGTTCAAATTCCCGGCGGATGATATAGAGTTTCCGGTCAAAGTCCAGGCCTTGGGGGCAATTTGCAGGACGTTTGATGAAACATTGGGTGATTTCTGGCATACAGTCGTGTGCCTTTTTGCCCAAAATGTCAGGGCGGACTGGAACTTCACGCCAGCCCAGGAACTCTGCGCCCTCTTTTTTGACAATGATTTCAAAGAGCTTTTTGGCTTGGCTCCGCTTCAGCTTGTCCTGTGGAAAAAAGAACATGCCCACGCCGTAGTCCCGGGCTTCGCCCAGGTCATAGCCCAAATTCTCCCCCACTTTTTTGAAGAAGTTGTGGGAAATTTGCAGTAAAATGCCAACGCCATCGCCCACTTCGCCAGCTGCGTCTTTGCCGGCCCGGTGTTCCAGTTTTTCAACGATGGCCAGGGCATCGTCCACCACTTTGTAGCTGGGAATGCCGTCGATTTGCACCACGGCACCGATACCACAAGCGTCGTGCTCAAATCTGGGATCGTATAGGGTTTGGTTGTTAAGATTCATCGAATACTCTCCTCTGCTATTTTTACATTCACCGAGGGGAAATACCCTTGGTGATGGGGATATCTACAATAATTATACAATTTATTTGAATAAATTTCAACGGTATATCCTGTCAGAAATACGATTGGTAACATTTGCATAAAAATAGGGGCGATTTCAAATGAGATAAGTGAAATTTCACCACTTTCTCGCCTGAAATTATCGCCTGATATTTCATATTTTCATACACCCATGAACACACCTGTGGGAGTAGTTTCCACTTTTTTCCTGTTCTCCCCAGGAAAACAACCATCCACCACAGGTGGACACCTCCCTTTTTTCCACCGTTTCGTCGCCCTCCAAAGCCCTCAAAAGAGCATCACATGAAAAAAAGATTGCATTATCTCCCAAAAAATCCTATAATTAAGATGAATAAATTCAACGAGGTGAATGATGGAAGATAATATTATGTTAACTATGCCCGTCAAGAAATTGATGTTAAAAATGGGCATCCCTGTCATGTGTTCCATGGCATTGCAGGCAGTCTACAACATTGTGGACAGCGCCTTTGTCTCCAATATGCCAGAGGTCGGCGAATCGGCACTGAACGCCTTGACCTTGGCCTTCCCCGCCCAACTGCTGATGATTGCTGTGGCAATCGGGCTTGGCATCGGGGTCAGCGTGGCCTTCTCCCGCAGTATGGGTCAGCGAAACTACGAGCAGGTCAACCGGGTCACCGGCAATGCCGTGTT
>JAWXUJ010000194.1:0-3570 GCA_044432765.1 Eubacteriales bacterium
GTGATTTCGTCCGTTGGGGACTTGACCACTCGCACCAGCTCCTTTTTCGGCTTCATCTCGCGACAGCCCAGACATTGGCGCATGGGAATTTTCTTTGGCATGGGAATTCCTCCTTTTTTGATTAACGATTATTCGTCAACCAAGTCTTCTGCAATTTCTTCTGGAGCAATCATTTCTTCAATGATTTCTTCTTCTGCAACAACTTCCTCTTCTTCGGGAATTTCTTCCACGTAGGAGGCGGGTTTGATGTCGATTTTGTATCCGGTGAGGCGGGCGGCCAGGCGGGCGTTTTGGCCCTCCTTGCCGATTGCCAGGGACAGTTGGTCGTCGGGCACCACAACGCGGCAGGCCTTTTGGCCTGGGGTCAAGGTGACGGAGATGACATCGGATGGTGCCAAAGCCGCGGCGATGAATTCAGCGGGGTCTTCAGACCAGACGGCGATGTCGATTTTTTCGCCGTGGAGTTCTTCCACCACAGCGTTGACGCGAGCACCACGAGGGCCGACACAGGCGCCCACGGCGTCGATGTTTTCCTCGGTGGGGTGGACGGCGATTTTGGTACGAGAACCGGCTTCGCGGGCGATGGATTTGACTTCCACCAGGCCGTTTTCGATTTCGGGCACACCCAATTCAAAGAGCCGCTTGACCAGACCTGGGTGGGTTCTGGAAACCATGACTTGAGGGCCACGGTTGGAACGTCGAACCTCCACAACGTAGACACGAACGTGGTCGTTTTCCCGGAATTTTTCGCCCTTGACTTGCTCTTGACCGGCAAGTAGTGCATCGGTACGGTCGGAACCGGTGCCCATGCGGACGATCATATCCCCAGAGGAGGGGTCAATGCGCAGAACAACGCCGTTGAGGATTTCATGTTCCTTGGAGGAGAAGGTGTCAAACACCATGCCTCTTTCGGCTTCACGGATGCCTTGGATGATGACTTGCTTTGCGGTTTGGGCGGCGATGCGACCAAAGGCCTTGGTCTCGATGGGAACGTTGACCAAATCCTCCAAATTGCAGTGCTTGTCGATTTTCCGAGCAGCATCCAGAGAGATTTCTGTGGATGAGGTGAATACCTCGTCCACCACTTCTTTTTGGACGTACATCTTCATGGAGTTGTCTTTCACTTCCACGAACACATTGTCGGTGTAGCCGGTTTTGTCCTTTTTATAGGCGGCAACCAGGGCTTGGGTAATCTTTTCCAGCATATAGGCCTGGGGGATTTTCCGATCCCGCTCCAGTTGAGCCAATGCGCCAAAGATTTCGTCGTTCATTTGATTGTTCCTCCCTTAAAACGTAACGCTAAGGCGCACCAAGGCCATTTCCTTGGGCGCAAAAGTTTGTGTGCCAGTGGGCATTTCCAGGGTCAAGTTGCCATCTTCGTAGGCCGCCAAGGTGCCAGTGAATTCCTTGGTTCCGTCTTTGGCGGTGTAGAGTTTCACAAAGACGTCCTTGCCCAAGGAGTCTGTGAAATGCTCTGGTCTTTTCAGGGTACGTTCCAGACCAGCGGAGCTGACCTCGAAATTGTAGGCATCGGGGATGGGGTCTTCCTCATCCAAGATGGGGTCGATTGCCCGGGAGACTGCTTCGCAGTCCTGGATGCCAACGCCTTCTGCCTTGTCGATGTACAGACGCAGGAACCAATCGCCGCCCTCCCGGACGTATTCTACGTCCCAAAGGGAAAGCCCTAATTGGTTCACCACAGGTTCAGCAAATAGACGGACTCGCTCGGTGATTTTCATGGTAAAAACTGCCTTTCCGTGCAAGAAAGACTGGAGCACTGCCCCAGCCTTTCCTTATAACATATTGAATTCTAAAGTATTATACCACTAATCTACCCAAATTGCAAGCCCTGTATCCAAAATTTTTTAAACCTTAGAATTTTGGGGCGTAGTGAGCGACACCCTCGCCGCTCCACAAGCAATTCATTTTCAAAAAGTGGCTTTACTCAGCTTCGGAGAATTGGTCTTTGCCAACCATGCACAGGGGGCACTCAAAGTCCTCGGCCACATCTGCCCAAGCAGTGCCTGGAGCGATGTCGTGATCTGGTGCACCTTCGGCCTCGTCGTATTCCCAGCCGCAAACGTCACATACATATTTTGCCATAATAAAGTTCCTCCTAAAATTTGATGTTGTAATAGGGCGAGCTGTGCTCGTCCAAAGGCTCTCCCTCTGGGAGAGCTGTCAGCGTAGCTGACTAAGAGGGCACAAAGACCGCCCTCTCCGCCCCTTCGGGGCACCTCTCCCAAAAGGAGAGGCTTTTTGCTAAAGTTTCTCGAAATCAGCTGCGCCGTGTTTACACAGGGGGCAAATGATGTCGGCGGGTAGATTTTCGCCTTCGTAGACCCAGCCACAGATTTTGCAGACATGACCAACCTTATTGCCCTCTGGTGGTTGGGGCTTTGGCTTGGTGTTTGCAAAGTAGTAGGCATAGGTGATAGAGGGCACGTTGCTCAAAACGCGGGCTTCCACAATATCTGCAATGAACAGGGTGTGGGTCTCAAATTCCAGGGTATTGATGACCTTGCAGGAGATGTGGGAGTTGGTGTATTTGTTGATATAGGCGATACCGTTTTCGTCCCGATCCCAGTGGCTAAAATCGGCGAACTTGTCGGTATCGCGACCGGAGGAGAAGCCGAAGTGTTGGAAGATTTTGAAAGGTGCTTCTTCGGTCAACACGGAGACGTTGAACTCCCCGGTTTTCACAATCATGTCGTGGGTGTGGTTGGCCTTGTTGACGGCGATGGTCAGCCGTTTTGGGGTGTCGGTCAACTGGGTCACGGTGTTGATGATGCAACCGTTGTCCTTGTCGCCGTCTTTTGCGGTCAAAACGAACAGGCCGTAGGACAGCTTGAACATGGCGTTTGGCTCAATCTTTTCACTGTGGTCAATGACGACAGGTTTCACCAAGGTGTCGGCGATGCCCTGTGCCATGGCTTCGATTTGTGCCATTTGGGTGTCCTTCACAGAGGAGAGAATGTCCACTTGGGTGTCCAAAATGGTCATGTTCTTCATGGAGCTGACGATTTCGGTCATCAACTTCCCTGCGGTAGGTGCCCAAGAGCCGTTTTGCATAATGGCCACGGTGCGATTTTGCAGGTTGTGTGCCTTCAAATCGTGGAGGACGGTTTCCATGTTGCAGAAGATGCCAGCGTTGTAGGTGGTGGAGGCGAAAACCAAGTGACTGCAACGGAAGGCCTCGGAGACGATTTCGGAGGGGTGGGTTGCGGACACGTCATACATGACCACGTTGCGCACGCCCAAATCTGCCAGGCGAGAGGCCAGAATGTTGACCGCATTTTCCGTGTTGCCATAGACGGAGGCATAGGCGATCATAACCCCTTGATCC
Source organism: Eubacteriales bacterium (assembly GCA_044432765.1). GTDB lineage: Bacteria > Bacillota > Clostridia > Oscillospirales > Oscillospiraceae > Avoscillospira_A. The sequence continues at coordinate 3,347 of JAWXUJ010000194.1, forward strand.
TCTGGCTCGTAGCGGCTCCACTTTTGGTATTTGTCGATGAACCAGCCGATGTTTTTGCGCCAGACTGGGCCATGGAGTGGGCAGATCATTTCGATTTCAATGGTGGCGGCCTTTTTCAGCAACGCTTGGACTTGAGTGCCGTACTTGCCCACGATGTTGGTCAGATAGCGACGTGCATCGGGGAGCCATTCGGTTTCAAAGTTCAGCTCGTCGGCAAAGATGTT
>JAWXUJ010000195.1:0-3564 GCA_044432765.1 Eubacteriales bacterium
CCGAGAGCTTTGAAATCACCAAGCAAGAGGGCTACACCTGCTTCTACTCCCGCTCCCGCCAAGAACTGTGGCGCAAGGGTGCCACCAGTGGCAACCGGCAAAAGGTCATGTCCATGGCCTTGGACTGCGACAACGACACCCTGCTTGTGAAAGTCATCGCCGACGGCCCCGCCTGTCACACCGGCGCAACCTCCTGCTTCTTCAACGAAGTCTCCTGTGAAAAGGACGATTTTTCCATCGATGGCCTCTACGATTTGATCAAAGGCCGTAAGGAAACCATGCCAGAAGGTTCCTACACCACCTATCTTTTCGCCAAAGGCAAGGAAAAAATCCTGAAAAAAGTTGGCGAAGAATGCACGGAAGTTGTCATTGGAGCCATGAAAGGCGACAAGGCGGAAACCGTCTATGAAATCGCCGACGTGGCCTACCACCTGTTGGTGCTCATGGCTGAAATGGGCATTTCTGTCAACGAAATCCGGGACGAACTGGGCTCCCGCCACGTCATCGACAAAAAAGTGAAGCAGGAGACCATGCAATGATCCAAAATCTCCACACCCACACCACCTTCTGCGACGGCAAAAATACCGCCGAAGAGATGGTGCTGGATGCCATTTCCAAAGGCCTTACCTCCCTGGGCTTCTCCGGTCACGCCCCTCTGCCCATCACCAACACCTGGGCCATGACCAGAGAAACACTGCCCCAATACATAGCAGAAGTCCACCGTTTGCAAGCCAAATATGAAGGCCAACTGGAAATTTTTCTGGGGCTGGAAAATGAGTACATCCTCCAAACCGCCCCCACTCCCTTTGACTACACCATCTGCTCCGTCCACATGATTGAGCAGAGCGGGCAGGTGGAAATCGACAACACCTCGGAACTATTGGTCAGCAGCGTCACCCGCTACTACGGCGCCGACCCCATTGGCAGCGTCCACGATTATTACGATTTGGTTGTAAAAGCTGCCGGATGCGGTGATATTCTGGGACATTTTGACCTGATTTGTAAGTTCAACGACAAAACCGGCCTGTACCAAGAAACCGAGTCTCCCTACCTGGACATCGCCAGCGAGGCACTGGTGGCCTGTATGGAACAGGACGTCATCGTGGAACTAAACACCGGTGCCATGGCGCGGGGTAACCGTTCCGTCCCCTACCCCAACCCCCAATTCTACGACCTGATTGCCGAGAAAAAAGGCAGGGTGGTCATCACCTCCGATGCCCACTCCACCGATGCCTTGGGCTACTACTACAACGAATCCGTGGAACTCCTAAAATCACACGGTATTTTCACCCAACAAATGCTCACGAAAAATGGATTCATCGAAGTGCCATTATAAAAGAACGCTGTGCAAAAACTGGAAAACCAGTCGTAGGGGAGGGGCTCTTCTCCTCCCAAATGTTTAAAACTCCACCATTTCTCGTAAAATGGTGGAGTTTTTCGTCTTCAGGGGCAGAGTAGAACCCTGCCCCTACGACACGGAGCGACGAGGGCGTCGCTTCCTACAATTTTGGAGCCATCTGTTCCTGTCGAATATCTGCGGCTCTGGCGTGGCCTTCTAGTCCTTCGCCTCGTGCCATTCTGGCAACCAAAGGGGCGATTGTTTTCATGGCATCCACGTTATACTGCTGGTGGGTGCAGACTTTTTGGAAGGTACCCACCCAAACGCCACCGGTGTAGCGGGCGGCGCGGAGGGTTGGCAAGGTGTGGTTTGTGCCGGAGGCATAGTCTCCAAAAACCTCACCAGTGTCCTGTCCCAAAAACAGGGAGCCATAGTTGTAAACCATGTCTTTCAGTCGGTCGTTGTCCTTGGTGACCAGTTCCAAATGCTCCGGCGCGCAGTCGTTGCACAGGTCGGCGGCCTCTTCCAAAGTGTCCACCAAAATCACTTCTCCGTTGTTTTTCCATGCGATTTCGGCGATATTGGACGTAGAAAGTGTGGAAAGCTGTTCCTCCACCGCGGCAATAGTAGCCAGTCCCACGGCTTCGTCGGTGGTCAGGAGAATGCCCCGGGCGTTGGGGTCGTGCTCCGATTGCGCCAGAATGTCCGCCGCCAAAATGCCAGGATTTGCCGTCTCGTCGGCAATCATCAGCACTTCACTGGGACCCGCCACAAAGTCGATGCCCACCTGACCAAAGCACTGGCGCTTGGCCTCGGTGACGAAACGGTTGCCAGGCCCCACAATGATGTCCACCGGCTTTATCTGCTCTGTGCCGTAGCTAAAGGCCGCCACGGCATGAGCGCCACCCATGGCGTAGATTTCATCGGCTCCTGCCAAGTCCATGGCAACCAGGGTTTTGGGGTTGATTCTTCCTGTTTGTTTGTCGGCGGGGGAGCAAGCCACCACCCGATTCACACCTGCCACCTTGGCGGGGGTCACCAACATGAGAGCGGAGGAAAACAGGGGGTAGCCACCGCCGGGCACGTAGCACAAGGCGGCGCGGATGGGGATAACCCGGTGTCCCAGAGACGAACCCGCCACGTTGGAGAAGTTTTCCAAAGGCTTCACGCAGTCTTTTTGGGCTTTGGCAAAGGCCTCAATGTAACTGTGGGCAGTCTGCAAATCCGCCAATTCCTGGGCGGTCAAGCTGTCGTAGGCCGCCTGAATTTCTGCCCGCTCTACCTGGAACTTGGTGGAGGGATTGTTGTCAAATTGGGTGTTCATGTCCACAATGGCGCAGTCTCCCTCAGTGCGGACACGACGGATGATGGTGGCAACGGAATCGGTCAATTCCAAGGCCTGCGCTTCCGTCTTTTTTACGCTGTTTTTCAAATATTTCATAAGAAATTCCTCGCTTTAATCGTTTATCATGGTAAAGTTATCTATATTATAGCAAGTATCATAAAATAGTCAAGGTTTTTTTCACCACACGTGGAATGACAGATGGAGAATTTCCCTTTTAACTGCAAAAAATCCCAAAGTTGTCCTTGCAATTCCCCCATAACTATGATAGAATGTAAAAAAGTATTGAATTGGAACATTTTCAGATGAGGTGCAGACCTCATCTTTTTTTGCCCCTGCTACCAAATTTTTGAAATGAGGAACTCTATGTCACAAACCACATTCGCAGACCTGAACCTACAACCCCAAATGCTCACCGCCATCGAAGAACTGGGCTTCACCGCCGCCACCGATGTCCAAGCCGAAACCATCCCCCTGATTCGCACCGGAGTGGACATTCTGGCGCAATCCCAAACCGGCACTGGCAAGACCATGGCCTTCGCCATCCCCGCCGTGGAACTGGTGGACGTGGACGATCGCAGTGTCCAAGTCCTGATTCTGTCTCCCACCCGAGAACTGGCGCAACAATGCGGCGACGAAATCCGCAAACTGTCCCGCCATATGCCCCATATCAAAACCGCCGATGTCTACGGTGGTGCTGACTTTATGCCCCAATTCCGCGCCTTGAAACAGGCCAACATGGTCATCGGCACCCCTGGTCGCGTCATGGACCATATGCGCCGTGACAGCCTGGATTTATCCAACTTGAAGATGATTATTTTGGATGAAGCCGACGAAATGCTGAACATGGGCTTCAAAGAGGACATCGAAACCATTTTGATGG
>JAWXUJ010000196.1:0-3563 GCA_044432765.1 Eubacteriales bacterium
TCGTATCGGGCGGCAATGCAGATGCGGTCGTCGTTGCCGTAGACGTACAGTTCCATGTCGTTGGTCTCCGCCAATTTGTTGGAGCAGAGCATCCCATCGTCTGGGGTCACATTGGCCTCCATGACATGGATGAACCTTTGGTTTGCATAGTGCTTTTTCAGGACATCTGCCACGTCCTGTGGTGTGACTTTTTTGGCTAAAAACTTGGTGTGCAGTGGGACGGTGACCACCATGCCCGCCATATAATCTGCCACAATGGGGTTGAACACTGGGGCGTTTTCAATGCCGGTCATGTTGACCATTTCCGGCAGGTGCTTGTGCTGTTGGGTGAAGCCGTATTGGCGAGGACTGTTGTAGCCCAGATCACGGTTTTCGTCGTCATAAGATGCAATCATCTGCTTGCCACCACCGGAATAGCCGGTGACAGAGTGGGCGGACAAGGGGTAATCCTTGGGCAAAATCCCTGCTTCCACCAGGGGCAGAACCGTGGCGATGAAGCCACTGGCATGGCACCCAGGCACCGCCACCCGGGTGGCAGTTTCCACCTTGCTCCGCTGTTCGGCGCTCAACTCAGGGAAGCCGTAGACCCAGTCCGGGCTGGTGCGGTGGGCGGTGGAGGTATCCAAAATTTTTGCCGTTGGGGACACCAAGGCGCAAATCTCCTTGGAGGCCGCATCGGGGAGACAGAGAAAGCTGATATCTGCCATCTCAATCATACGCACCCGCTCGGATACGTCCTTTCGCTTTGCCTCGTCAATTTGTAGCAATTCAATATCATTTCGCTGGGTAAACCGCTGAAAAATCTTCAATCCAGTGGTGCCTGCGCTGCCGTCAATAAATACTCGATACATGGTTTCAATCCTTCCGATGATAGTGTGATTATTATACATCTAATTCGGTTTTTTTTCAATAGGCAATGTATAAAAATTCATTAAATCCAAAATATTTAGCGATTTTTCGGGGTATTCACCAGTTTTTTTCTGGCAACTTGTATAAAATGACTGTTTTTGTATGTATATATTCATTTTTAGTGTATAGACAAAATGTTTTTTCTGGGTTATAATGTAGGAAATGCAGCCAGGAGGATTTTATGGAGTCTAATTATGATAGAGTATGCCACCAATGGCAGGCGAAATTCCTCACATGGAACCACGCCCAGCAAATGGAAAATTTGAGCTTCAGCACCTTTGACGACCAATTTGTACACCTGGTCTACTTGACCAAAGCCTATGCCATTGACCGAAAAACCGGTGTTATCACCGAGGAAAACAGCCCTAAAAACCCAGTTCCCTTCTCTGTTCAGATGGCGCTTTACCACATTCAGTATTACGCAAAACCCAATCCAAAGACCTGCGGACAGTGGGTTCCATTCCGAGATGTTCCCAGAGCGGGACCCTTCAACGATGCCTTCCAGAAAACCATTGTCGCCCCCTGCGCCCAGTTTTTCGCGGGGAGGCCAGAATTTTTACGTCAAACTGCACAAAACTTAGATTTCCCACTTTTAGACCACGGTGATGTGTCTTTTCTGGTGAAACTCTTCCCAAACCTCTATTTAAAATTCATTTTCTGGGATGGTGATGAAGAATTCCCCGCCCAACTCAACATTCTTTTTGACAAAAATATTATCGACTTCACCCACGAAGAAACTGTGGTGATGATGGCCGGTGATGCTTGTGATTTGCTCTGTGGTCGTTTGAATCCGGAAAATTACGGTAATTATGAACAAAAATAGTATGACTGATTTTCATTCTCTTGTGAATCCATTCAAACTTGCAAAAACCCTATTGACTTTTCTTCGGCAAAGGAGTAAGATGTGCCCATGGACAGCAAAGGCGCTGCCAAAGCATGATAGCTTTGGTAGCGCTTTTTGCATTTTTCAGGGGAAATTGAGAAAAAAAGGATGGCAGTTGTGCCCCGACACATGGATATGTGTACAACACCTTCCAGAAGAAAAAAGGAGAGAAAATATTATGACTGAATCCGTAGTAATGGAAATGATCAACGAAGCAGTCGGCGCTGATGTATTCGGTGTATGGTTCCTGATTGGTGCCGCACTGGTGTTCTTCATGCAAGCTGGTTTCGCAATGGTCGAATCTGGTTTCACAAGAGCAAAAAACGCAGGTAACATCATCATGAAAAACCTGATGGACTTCACCATCGGCACCGTGGTCTTCATGGTTCTGGGCTTTAGCCTGATGATGGCTGAGGACACACTGTTCGGCCTAATGGGTCTACCTAATCTGGACATCTTCACAAACTTTGATACCTTCCCATGGTCCAGCTTTGTGTTCAATCTGGTCTTCTGTGCAACCGCCGCTACCATCGTGTCTGGCGCCATGGCTGAACGTACCAAGTTCAACGCATACTGCATCTATTCCGCCATCATCAGCTGCTTGGTTTATCCAATCGAGGCTTGCTGGGTTTGGAACGGTGCAGGCTGGCTCTTTGAAATGGGCTTCATCGACTTCGCTGGTTCCGCCGCCATCCACACCGTTGGTGGTGTCTCCGCTCTGATTGGCGCAGCCATCCTCGGCCCTCGTATTGGCAAGTATACCAAAGGCAAAGACGGCAAAACCATTGTCCACGCAATTCCAGGTCACTCCATCACTTTGGGTGCTCTCGGCGTGTTCATCCTGTGGTTCGGCTGGTACGGCTTCAACGGCGCCGCTGCTACTTCCGTTGACCAACTGGCAAAAATCTTCGGCACTACCACCATCGCAACTGGCTTCGCCACTGTCACTACCATGTTCTATACTTGGTTTAAAAACGGCAAGCCCGACGTGTCCATGACCTTGAACGGCTCTCTGGCTGGTCTGGTCGCCATCACCGCTCCTTGCGCCAACGTTGACGGCCTGGGCTCCATCATCATCGGTATTGTCGCCGGTATCTTGGTTGTTGTGGTTGTTGAATTTATTGACATCAAGCTCCACATCGATGACCCCGTCGGCGCTGTCGCCGTCCACGGTGCCAACGGCATCTGGGGCACCCTGGCCTGTGGCCTGTTCTGCACCGAAACCGGTCTGTTCTACGGCGGTGGCTTCGCTCAACTGGGCATTCAAGCTCTGGGTCTTGTCTGCATCATCGCATGGACTACCGTTACTATGACCATCACCTTCCTGGCTCTGAAGAAATTCAACGGTCTCCGCGCTTCCGAAGTGGAAGAAATCGAAGGTTTGGACTACCACGAACACGGCTTGGCTTCTGCTTACGCTGACTTTGCTCCCAACGTGGCTGGCATCTCCCACTCCGTTGTGGAATCCGTGGAAGGCTCCATCCCCGCTCCCAACGCTGACGTTGCAATCCCCGTGGTTGAAACCACTACATACTCTGACGAAACCGTCACCCGCACTGGTCCTAAGCTGACCAACATCTGCATCCTCTGCAAGCAAAGCCGATTCGAAGCTTTGAAAGATGCCTTGGCCGCCATCGGCGTCACTGGCATTACCCTGACACAAGTTCTGGGCTGTGGCATTCAGAATGGTGCCTCCCAATACTACCGCGGCGTTCCCGTCGAAGTGAACCTTCTCCCCAAGGTGAAAGTCGAAGTCGTGGTTAGCACCGTG
>JAWXUJ010000197.1:0-3555 GCA_044432765.1 Eubacteriales bacterium
ACCACCTCGCCCATCACCTTGACCGATGGGCTGGAACGGTTGATGAATCCTTTAAAAAAAATCCGTGTACCAGTCCACGAACTGGCTATGATGATGTCCATTGCACTGCGGTTTATCCCCACTTTGATTGAAGAAACCGACAAAATCATGTCCGCCCAAAAGGCCAGAGGTGCCAGTTTTGACACCGGCTCCATTTTGCAACGGGCCAAGGCTTTGATTCCCATTTTGGTGCCTCTGTTTGTCAGTGCATTTCGCCGAGCCGACGAGTTGGCGGTTGCCATGGAGTGCCGCTGTTACCACGGTGGTCAAGGGCGTACCCGGCTAAAACAGTTGGTGATGACCCAGGTGGACACCGTGGGATTCGTCTTGGGCGGTCTGCTGATTATCCTGGTGATTGGTTCCAGATTTCTTGTTTTTTAATGTTTGGAGGCGTTATTTTGCGTAATATTGTCCTTTTTTTAACTTATGAGGGCACGGCTTACCACGGGTGGCAGGTTCAGAAAAAAGATGTCACCGTTGGAGAAACCGTGGAGATTGCCTTGGCAAAGGTGGTGGGGCATCCGGTGAAAGTAACCGGTTGTGGTCGCACCGATGCCGGCGTTCATGCCCGGAAATATGTGGCAAATTTCCGCACCTCCAGTGGCATCCCCACAGAGCGGTTGCCCTATGCAATGAACACCCATCTGCCCATGGACATTGTGATCACCGGTGCCATGGATGTTCATGATGATTTCAATGCCATCGGCTCCTGTGTTCGGAAAGAATATACCTATCTGATTTACAACTCCCGAATCAAAGATCCTTTTTACGTCAACCGTGCCTGGTTTTACCCCAAGCATTTGGACGAAAATATCATGCAGCTGGCGGCCCAACAGTTTGTGGGGACCCACGACTTCGCCGCCGTCCGATCCGTTGGAACAGAGACCAAAACCACTGTCCGCACCGTATACTATTACGAGGTGGAGCGCCGGGAAAACCTGATTGAACTGCGGGTCTGCGCCAACGGGTTCCTCTATAACATGGCAAGAGCCATGGCGGGTACCGTGGTCTACAGCGCCGAGGGGAAAATCGACCCCTTGGACATCGGTGGGATTTTGGAACGGGGCAATCGCACCGCCGCCGGCCCCACCGTTCCACCTGGTGGTCTATATATGACCAAATTGTGGTATGATGATGGGAAGGTGGCCTTCCATGTCTGATAACGTTGTCCAATTTCCCAATGGCGCGCCTCGGAAAAACCGACCCGAAAAACCATCCCAGCCAAAAAAGTCCATTCTGCCTTTGATTTGGCGACTGGTGGGCATTGTTCTGTTTGTGCTGGTGGCGGTGGGGATTTACGTCTACCGGGACGAATTGAACATCGACCAACTGAGCCGAAGTTTCGCAAATCTGAATGCCCAAGCAGAGGACAATTTTGGCGCTCACAACTTCGGCACACACAGCACCAACCGCTACACTCTGTACGAGGGCGGCCTTGCCGTCGCGTCGGTCAGTGGATTGGAGCTTTACGATGAAAGCTCTGATTTGTCGGAAAAAATCGGCAATTCTATGAATAACCCGGCTATTTATCGAGGAAATAAGGCTGTTTTGGCTTATGATATCAGTGGCACCAATCTGGCGGTTGCTGACTTCAATATGGAGGCCTTGGCTGTGCTACAGATAGACGGACAAATCCTGGATGCCGATCTGTCCACCAAGGACAGCTTGGTGTACAGCTATGCCAATGATGCCAACAAAACCGTCATCACCGTCTGCAATGACAAGATGGAAGAATATTTTAAATGGTATTCCGCAACCCGCTATATGCCTCTGTGTACCATCAACGAGGACGGCTCTCTTCTGGCAGCCACCGCCTTGGGACAGTCTGGCGGTGTGTTCCAAACGGATTTGTGTCTCTTTGACACCAGCAGCGAAGATGCAGTCACCACAGTGGCACTGGGCAATCAAACCTACTTCGATTTGGAGTTTTTAAAAAGTGGGACAATCGTTGCCATCGGTGAGGATTCTGCTCAGTTCTTAGACGAGACAGGCACCACAATCACCACATATGATTATGTCGCCAACGAGCTGAACCAGGTTTCCTACTGGGACAGCGGAGATGTGACACTGTGCTTGCAAAACTACGGCGAGGGCAATGTCAACCAGTTGGTCACCCTGAATGGTAACGGTGATGTGGTGGCAGAAACAACCGTTGACGGCGTGGTGGTCAACATCTCCAATGCCGGACACTATCTAGCGGTTTTGACCACAGAATGGCTTTGGATTTTCCGGGACGATTTGACGGTCTATGGTCAAACCAATCAAGTCATCGGCACCTCCGCCGCCTTGATGGAAAGCGATGGCTCCTGCATTTTAATCGGCGGGGGCGTGGCAGAACTGTTCATGCCATAATCCGATGGCATTTTCCCAGGAGTTGGGATACCATGAAATAAACCCAAAGGAGATTATACCATGCAACCTACTTTATGCTCTAACTGCAAGAAAAACGTTGCAGTGATTTTCATTACCAAAATAGAAAATGGCAAAACCATCAACCAAGGCCTCTGCCTGAAATGCGCCAAGAAAATGGGCATCAAGCCAGTGGACGATATTATGCGCCAAATGGGAATCTCTGACGATGACCTGGACAATCTGACAGAAGAGATGTCCGGCATGATGAACAACGTCAATTTGGCAGGCGGGGAACCTGGCGATGGGGATGATGATGTGGATAGCCGCACCGCCACCTTTCCATTTCTTAACAAACTGTTCAACAATCCCCAGGACAACCAACTGGCACCAGTTGATCCACCGGCAGGGGAGACACCTCCCAAGGGACGTAACGGCGGCCCTGCCCCACGGGATAAAAAGCGGAAGTTCCTGGAATCCTACTGCCTGAATTTGACTCGGAAAGCCCGAGAAGGCGGTCTGGATAACATCATTGGCAGAGAGGTGGAGACCGAGCGCGTCATCCAGATTTTAAACCGCCGCCAGAAGAATAACCCCTGCCTCATCGGCGAGCCTGGTGTTGGCAAAACTGCCATCGCCGAGGGTTTGGCGTTGAAAATCGTGGCAGGTGAAGTGCCTTACAAGCTTCAAAACAAAGAGGTCTATATGTTGGATCTCACTTCTTTGGTGGCTGGCACCCAGTTCCGCGGTCAATTTGAAAGCCGGATGAAAGGCCTGATCGAAGAGGTTAAAAAATTGGGCAATATTATTCTGGTCATCGACGAAGTCCACAACCTGGTGGGTGCCGGAGATTCCGAAGGCTCTATGAATGCTGCCAACATCCTAAAACCGGCTCTTTCTCGCGGTGAAATCCAAGTGGTGGGCGCCACCACCTTTAAGGAATACCGGAAGTATATCGAAAAAGACTCCGCCTTGGAACGTCGCTTCCAACCGGTCATGGTCAACGAGCCCTCTATGGACGAGGCCATCGCCATTCTCCGGGGCATCGCCCACTATTACGAGGAGTTCCACGGCGTTGAAATCTCTCCAGAAATCGCCCGCCAGACCGTGGTGCTGTCGGAGCGGTATATCACCGACCGGTTCCTCCCCGACAAGGCCATCGACCTG
>JAWXUJ010000198.1:0-3533 GCA_044432765.1 Eubacteriales bacterium
CCGAATAAATCAAAATCGCCACGACCAAGCGGTCGTGGCGATTTTTGCCTTCTTTCGCAAAAGGAGGCGCCCCGAAGAGGCGGAGGATTTTCTCTTGGAATCACATTCTAATCCTCAGTCAACAAGCTGACCGCTCCTTTTCAAAAAGGAGCCTTTCTCATTCGCCCAATACACCATCCAGCAGTTCTGCGGCGGCCTCTACCACTGCGCTACAGCGGGCTTCTTGGGTAAAGTATTTGGGCTTCAAATCCTTACATTCAGTGCCGCCCAACTGACATTCAAAATCGGTGGCGAACTTGGCACAGGCTTCGCGGAAGCCCTCTGTGACGTGAGCATTGCCCTGGACTTTTGCCTTGCCCATAGCAGCGATGCCACCACATAGGGCACCGCAGGCCTTGCCACAGCCCATACCGCCACCAAATCCGCTGATTAGTGCGATGTCCTCTGGGGTGATACCCAATTCATATGTATCATTGGCGGCACGCAACACGCTCTCAGCGCAGTTGCAGTTTTTCTCTAAAAAGTAGGCTCTTGCTAGTTCTTTCATGTTTTTTCTCCTTTTTCTTTCTATTTATGTTCCATCAGCCAAGCGCGAAGGGCTTCCATGCCCTCCATGCTCAGCGGAAAGGATTCTTCCAATTCCACGGTGCTTTTCTCCAAACAGAACAGACCGTGCCAAAGTTGTACATTTAAACAGCTCTCCTGGAAATTAACCTCATTTCGGTTCAGCATTTCCACCTTGGGTGTGACCATAAAACGGAGCAGACCGAAACTGCCGGAAAACCGATTTTTATTCTCAAAGTAGTGAAGGGTTGGCAGGTATAATGGTTCCATTTAGCCCTCCTCCACGGCGCGCTCCATCTGGTCAAGCAGATCGCCGAAAATGGCCATGGCCTCGTCGATTGGCGCGGAGGTGGTCATGTCCACCCCAGCACCTTGGAGCAGTGCGATGGGATCTTTGCTACAACCACCAGAGAGAAATGCCAGGTAATTGTCCACCGCCGGTTTGCCCTCTGCCAGAATTTTGGAGGACAACGCCATGGCGGCGGCGAAGCCGGTGGCGTACTGGAACACGTAGTAATTGTAGTAGAAATGAGGAATTCTCGCCCATTCCATAGCAATTTCCCTATCTTCTGCCATGTCTTCGCCGTAGTACTGCCGGTTCAAATCGCCGTAGACTTCCTGCAACAATTCTGCCGTCAAGGTGGTGCCATTTGCGTTCAATTCTGCAATTTTCAGTTCAAATTCAGCAAACATGACCTGGCGGAACATGGTGCCTTTAAACTGATCCAAAAAGTGGTTGACCAAGTACATCCACTGGGCTTTATCGGTGGTTTCACCCAATAAATGTTGCATCAAAAGTGCTTCATTGCAGGTGGAGGCCACCTCTGCCACGAAAATCACGTAGTCAGAATCCACATAGGGTTGGTGCTTGTGAGACAGGTAAGAGTGGATGGCATGCCCCATTTCGTGAGCCAAAGTGAACTGGCTGTCCAAACTGCCGTCGTAGTTCAGCAAGACGAAGGGGTGTACCGCCGCGCCGGCAGAGTAAGCACCAGACCGCTTGCCCACGTTTTCGTAAACGTCAATCCAACCCTTGTCGTAACCCTCTTGCAAAATGGCCTGATAGTCGGTTCCCATGGGAGCAACCGCCTCCATGACCCCTGCTTTTGCATCAGAAAACGGAATTTTTACATCACAATCCGCCACCAATGGGGTGTAGATGTCGTACATATGCAGGTCGCCCAGTCCCAAGATTTTCTTGCGAAGACGGACATAGCGGTGCATTTTGTCCAGGTGGTTATGGATGGTGTCAATCAAGTTGTGATAGACGGATGTGGGCACCTCTGTGCTGTCCAGAGATGCTTGCAAGCTAGACTGGTACTTCCGTGCTTTGGCGAAAAACTCCAGTTGCTTCACCTGCCCATTGAGGGTGGCTGCCATGGTGTTAGAGAAGCCAGAAAGCACCTCGTAGTAGGTTTCAAAGGCATTTTTACGAAGGGTTCTATCACCGGATTCCAAAAGACGCACGTAGGTGCTCTGAGTCAAGGTATAGGCTTCGCCCTTGCTGTCCACCACATCTGGGAACTTGACATCAGCATCGGAAAACATGGAGTAGACGTTGGATGGTGTGGAGGAAAGCTCCCGCACCCCCGCCAACAGCTTCTCTTCGGCGGGGGAGAGCACGTGCTCACGTTTTCTCTGAATTTGTTGGAGTGCACGTCTGTAGACCAGTAATTCCGGAACTTCTTCATAAAATTCATCCAATGTTTCTTGAGGAATTGTCAAAAGTTCATTGGAGAAAAAGCTAGAAGCACCGACAATTTCCACCCACAGGCTGTGGATTTGACCTTCCATGGCCTGGTAGGTTGCCACCCGGGTATCCTCGTCACTACGACGACTGGCGTAGTTGGAAAGTTTGTCCAACATCATGCCAATCTGGTCGTCCAAGCGGAGATATTCCAATAAGATGTGACTATTTTGTGATAAAGTGCCGGCATAGGATGCCACCGTTGGCACCAGTGCTTTTAAGGTTTCAAAGTCTATTTTCCACAGATCATCGGTGACATATAAATCGTGGATGCTCCACAAATCTTCTGTTTTTTGTTGATTTCGTTCTAGTGTTGCCATGGGTATTCCTCCAATTTATGATGTGTTCTAATTATAACACAAAATCTTGACTTTGTATCCCCTTTATGTTAAATTTATATGGATTGAAAAGAAACGAGGATAAAAATGAAAAGCCAAATGAAAGCCAACCTGCTCTTACTTCTGGTCGCCGCCATCTGGGGTGCTGCCTTTGTGGCCCAGTCCTCCGGCATGGACTACATTGAGCCCTTCACCTTTATGGTCTGTCGCTATATTTTAGGTGTGGCCTGCCTGTTGCCTGTCATGTACTTCAACGACAAAAAAGCCAAAAAAGGGCCACCCCTCCACCTGAAAAAAAAGGATTTAATCCTCTGCGCCGCCCTCTGCGGTATCTTTATGACACTGGGCTGTGGCACACAGCAGATGGGTCTTCAATACACCTCAGCCGGCAAATCCGGATTTATCACCGCGTTATACGTGGTTTTGGTGCCTGTTTGCACCATTTTTATGGGCAAAAAGCCCTCCCTCAAGCTGTGGATTTCTGTGCTCTTGTCCTGCACCGCCCTGTATCTCCTCTGTGTGGACGGCGAATTCACCGTGGGCAAAGGTGAAATTCTCACCTTGATTTGCGCCTTTATGTACGTCGGCCACATTCTGGTCATCGACCATTTTGCCGGTCGGGTGGACGCGGTGAAAATGTCCTGCCTTCAATTCGCCGTCTGTGGAGTCCTGTCCTTTATCGTCATGTTGTTGACGGAAACCCCGGACTGGCAATCCATCCTAGACTGCTGGCTCCCCATTCTCTACACCGGTGTTCTATCCACCGCCGTTGCCTTCACCTTGCAAGCCGTTGCCCAAACGAAAACCAACCCCACCACCGCCTCCATCATTATGAGTCTGGAATCCTGCTTCGGCGTCCTCTTCGGTTGGATCATCCTCCACGA
>JAWXUJ010000199.1:0-3526 GCA_044432765.1 Eubacteriales bacterium
CACGGCTGCAGATACTGATGGCTACTTCTATTTGACGAAATCGGGGTCTTAACTTATGAAAATCAATCCAACCATACGAAAAATCCTTGCGGCGGCGATTTGTGCAGCCATTCTGACGGCAATTTGTGCCTCGGGGGTGCTGTTTAGCGAGGCCAATACGGTCAACGATGCCTTTTATCAGCGTCCCACCACCCCTGCTGAGGAAATCGTCATCATCGGCATCGATGAATATGCCATCGGTGAGTTCGGTGTCTTCCCCTGGCCTCGGGACATCATCGCCATGGCTCTGGACTATCTCAACGCCGACCCAGAAAATGCCCCCGCCGTCATCGCCGTGGATACGGTCTACGCGGGCTACTCCGACGGCTCCCTAGAGGCCACCGACATCGACCTCTGGCTTGCCGATGCCGCCGGTTACGGCGACAACGTGGTCATGGCCTCTTTCGCCACTTACGGCACCCAGTTGGTCACCACCGAATCCGGCGACTTTTACATGGACGACTACTCCGTCCTGGCCTTCGACGAGCCGTTCCCAGAGCTTGCCGCCGCCACAGAACTGGTGCATATCAACGCTA
Source organism: Eubacteriales bacterium (assembly GCA_044432765.1). GTDB lineage: Bacteria > Bacillota > Clostridia > Oscillospirales > Oscillospiraceae > Avoscillospira_A. Next base: position 576 of record JAWXUJ010000199.1, read on the forward strand.
TGCTAGACAACGACGGCATCCTCCGCCATGCCATCTGGCAAATCGACCTGCCCGACGGTCGCACCATCCCATCCTTCCACCAGTCTGTGGCAAAAAAATACGTGGAGGCCATGGGATTGCCGGACATTGAAGAACCGCCCACCGATGCCAGACATCACTGGTACCTGCCCATGCAGTCCACCCCCTTCGCCATGGACGACGGCTTTAGCATCGCCGACCTGGTCTATGGGGAACTGGACCCCGCCTTCTTCGCCGACAAAATCGTGCTGATTGGCCCCTTCACCGCTGGCCTCATGGACGAGTACTACACCGCCATCGACCACTCCCAAGCCATGTACGGCGTGGAGTATCAGGCCAACGCCATCGCCGCCCTCCTTCGCGGAGAAACCAAGTATGAAGTGGCAACTGCCCCTCAAATGGTTTGCCTGTTTGTTCTGGTTTTTGGCTTCTTCTACTGGCTCCAAGACCGAAAGATGCTCCCCGCCACACTGGTGTGGTTCGTCGGCTCCGCTGGCTGGGTGGGGCTGTGCCTCCTCCTTTGGAACATGGGCTACGTGGTCTACATCCTCTATTTCCCCATGTGCCTCACCATCACCTACGTGGTCTCCATCGCCCTCAACTACGGTCGCGCTGCCCTGGAAAAACACCGGGTCTCCGCCACATTCAGACGGTACGTTGCCCCTGAAATCGTATCCGAACTGTTAGAGGGCGACCCCGCTTCCATGGAACTGGGCGGTCGCATGGTGGACATCGCTGTCTTATTTGTGGACATCCGTGGGTTTACCCCTATGTCCGAAGCACTGGATCCGCCCACGGTGGTTGAAATCATCAACAAGTACCTGACTTTGACCAGTGACTGCATCTTCCGAAACAACGGCACACTGGATAAGTATGTGGGCGACTGCACCATGGCCTTCTGGGGCGCACCTCTGCCCCAAGACGACTGTATTTTCAAGGCGGTCAAGGCCGGCCTGGACATGGTGGAAGGTTCCAAAGCACTGGGGAAGGAATTGCAGGAAAAATTTGGTCGCTCCGTGGACTTCGGTGTCGGTGTCAACTTCGGCCCTGCCGTTGTGGGCAACATCGGCTCCACCATTCGCATGGACTACACCGCCATCGGCGACACCGTCAACACCGCCGCCCGCCTGGAGGCCAACGCTCCCGCTGGTCAACTGCTGGTCAGCCGGGTGGTGGCAGATGCTCTGGAAGGCCGGGTGGAATTCACATCCCTGGGCAACACCATCCGCCTGAAAGGCAAGACTCCAGATTTTGAAATACTGCGTGTGGAAGGGCTTACCAATCCCAGCACAGCTATGGAGGGAGAATGATATGATGAAAAAATTGCTAATGACACTGCTTTGCGCCTGGATTCTAATGGGCACTGTCTTCGCCACGGAAATCGTGGCACCCTCCGGCCTTTTGTTGGAGGATGGTACCCTTCTGGTTGCCGACACCTACAACCATGCCATTTGGCAGGTGGAGGACGACGGCTCCTACACCAAATTGGCAGGCCGCGAAGCTACATTGGGGGCAGACAATCGTCCCATGGGTGGCTACAATGACGGCAGTGCCTTGAATGCCGCCTTCAACACACCTTGGAGCATCGCTCCCTTCGGTGACGGCTATGCCATCGCCGACAGTGCCAACAACGTCATCCGCTATTTGGCTGACGGCGAAGTCACCACCCTGGCTGGTAGTGGCGTCGCTGGCTCCAAAAATGCCACCGGCACCAAAGCCACCTTCTCTCGTCCCACCGGCTTGGTCTCCGATGGAGCGGGCGGGCTATACGTTGCCGACTCCGACAACAACGCCATCCGCCACATCAGTAGCAGTGGTGTTGTCACCACCTACACCGGCGGTACGGAAGGCATGGCAGATGGCACCTTGACCTCCGCCAAATTCTCCGACCCCACCGGCCTGGCCTTTGCAGACGGCGCGCTCTACGTCGCCGACACAGGCAACCATCGCATTTGCAAAATTGAAAGCGGAAAAGTCACCACCATCGCTGGGGGAACCGATGGCTACGACGATGGAAACATCGCAACCGCCACATTCAGCTCCCCAACCGGCCTTTTGGTGGAAGATGAAACCATCTACGTGGCAGACAGCGCCAACGGCGCCGTTCGCGCCATCTCTGGCAGTTTGGTCACAACTCTGGTGGTGGCGGGCAATGAAAGCCTGACTCCCATCAACCCCCGGGGTCTTGCCATGGACGGCGATACGTTGTGGATTGGGGATGTGTTCTCCAAAACCTTGAACTCCATATCCGGTGAGGTGAAGTTGTTCGAGGATGTTGGCTCTGGCGATTGGTACACTCAATCCATCTATACCATGGTCGCCAAAGGCTATATGAACGGCACCGGCGCCACCACCTTTGAACCAGAGAACACCATGACCCGCGCCATGTTCGTCCAGGTTCTCTTTAACATGGAAGGGGCAACGGCGCCAACCGACGACCTGGCCTTCACCGATGTGGGTGACGTGTGGTACAAAGACGCTGTGGCTTGGGCTTCCGGTCAAGAGATTGTCACAGGCACGTCCGACACCACGTTCGCTCCAGAGGGGAAGATTGAACGGCAACAAATGGTGGTCATGCTGTACCGCTACGCCCAAGGAGAGAGCGATGGTGCCAGTCTGGCGCACTTCACAGACCTTGCCCAACTGGAAGACTACGCAGTAGAGGCCATGGAATGGGCCTACGGCACAGGCATCATCAACGGCACCAGCGCCACCACCTTGAACCCCACAGGTCAAGCCACCCGCGCCGAAGCCGCCACCATGCTGAATAACTTTACCAATCAAGTCCATTGATACACAAGGCGTTGTACAAAAACGTAAGCGTCAAATGTATGCCCGTCTTGCGGTAAGTGAGAGAATGTGAGAAAATATTACAGACTATCATGCAGTGGCATGGACTATCAGATAGTCCATGCCACTGTCAGCAAGAAATG
>JAWXUJ010000200.1:0-3520 GCA_044432765.1 Eubacteriales bacterium
CCATACTGATTTTCCTTCTGTTGGTATTGCGCCGCTATCTCATCGTGTCCCGCAGAAAAAAACAGAGAGAAAGGGATCGCCAGGTGATTAAATTCCCCAAAGACGAGTAATTCGCGAGAAAGGAGCGTTGTTTATGTCTGATATTCGAGAGACTTGGAAACACTGGGAAAGTTGCTGTGACTGTGGCCTGGGTATGACCACCCTACGGCGCTCCATCGGTGTGGGTAATCCTCAGGCGCAGATTGTGGTGGTTGGCGACGTGCCCAACTTCTATTACGGCACCACGGGCGACTGCGCCCCTACACCGCTCGGTATTTTCTTGAATCAAATCCTGTCCATCATCGACCTTTCTTTGGAAAATGTCTATTTCACCACATTGGTCAAGTGTCAGCCCTACGAAAATCGCCATCCTATGAAGTCGGAGCTGGAGACCTGTCGAAACCATCTCCGCCAACAACTGGCGGTGCTGAACCCCAAATTGGTCATCTGTCTAGGACGCACCGTAGGGCAAGCACTGATGGACAAAGACCTTACCATGGCAAACAGCCGAGGCACGTTTGTCCAAAACAACGGCCTGACCATGACTACCCTCTACCACCCCAGTGCCCTGTTGCGAGACCCCCAACTTCGCCCCGCCACCTTTGCGGATTTAAAGAGCATCCAGTCGAAATTGGTCGAATTGGGCATAAAAGTTTGATTTTTGCACAGGGAAATCTCTGTGGATATGTGAAAGCACGGAGATTTCCTCCGTGCTTTTTTGTCTAAAAAATTGGAATATTTTTGTTACCATAATACAGTATTACTGTTAATTTGCAGTATAAATCTGGAATATTATGAATATTTTGTATAAATATTCACCATTCATGAAAGAACTACATTTTGTAAACATTTTATTCAAACCTTGATATATCAGGAGTTGTCCACAGTTTCAACAGGTTTATCCACAGGTATCTGCATTTTTACACATTCTCCATCACTGCATAGTGAATTTACATAACCCTAGATCCATTATGGAACAAAATATGCAATATCGTCCATGGTTAGTTGGGGGTGGATTGCCATGTTGAGTCCGTAGGAAATCGCCTTGGAAAGTTCCAAAACCTTTGCGTCGATGTCCCGTGGGGTGACCACCATGGCCATGCCGTCACAGGCCTCTAGCACTCCCTCTTGGTTGTAGTCAGTAGCCAGGGTTGCCACCTCCACCACGGTGGGCACCCCCACCGCCACCACCGGCACCCCCAACACTTGACGGTTCAGCGCGGCGCGGGCATTCTGCACCCCGGAGCCTGGCGTGATACCGGTGTCAGAAAGTTGTACCGTGGTGCACACCCGCCCCAAATTCCGAGAGGCCAAGGCATCCACAGCGATGACACAAGCCGGTTTCATCTGGTTTACCAGGGCCTGCACCACCTCGGCACTCTCCATGCCAGTCATGCCCAGCACACCGGGGGCGATGACACAGGTGGGGCGATAGTCCCCAAAATAGTCGGGCAGATGATCCACCAGATGACGGGTCACAAACATCTGCTCCGTCACCAAGGGACCTACAGCATCGGCAGTGATGGCCTTGTTGCCCAACCCAACCACCAACACTGTCCCCTGATGCTCCCCCATAAGCTGGGTCATATAATGTGCGATGGCCTCCACCGCCGGGGCGAAGCTATCCTGCTTTTTCCGGGCATAGTCGGACAACTCCACTGTAATATAGGTTCCAATGGGCTTGTGGAGAGCCTCTGCGCCTGCCTCGTCCACAATCTCCACCACCGTTGCCCAAAGGCCACCACAGTCTTCTTCTCTTGAAATCACACCGGATAATTTGGTGGATTCCGATTCCTCAAACAGCTCCTTTTCCTCCAGAGCCAAATCGGTTCTACGTGCCATTTTCATCACCTCATGGCTTAGTATTGCCCATTTGGAAAAAATATTTAAAAAATTTCAAAAAAAGACTTGCTTTTTTGCTAAAAAACCGCTATAATGTATTTCTGCATGATACTGTAATTTTACAGCTATTATAACCGCTATTGGAGGAGGTGTAACTATGCCAAATATCAAATCTGCCAAAAAGAGAGTTTTGATCTCTCGCGCCGCTAACGAGAAGAACAAAGCTGCGAAGTCTGTTCTGAAAAGCACTTTGAAGAAATATGATGTCGCCATTGCTTCCGGCAACGCAGCCGAGGCCGATAGCGCTTATAAAGCAGCCATCAAAGTCATTGACAAGGCTGTCAAAAAGGGTATTCTTCACAAGAACAACGCTGCCCGCAAAAAAAGCAGCATCACTTTGAAGAAAAACGCCATGGCTTAATTTTTCTAAAATACTCGGTTTGCTTTCAATGTAGCGAACCGAGTTTTTTTATGGTTTATTTGCACCCCCTCGTCAGTGAGGCGGCAGAGTGTAGCGTTGCAGGGCGATAGCCCAGTGCAAAAAACCACACGGCTTCTGCCCGCCCAAAGGGCGGAAGCAGCGTAAGCTGCAGGCTGGCAAGGCCAGCCTGCAGAAAAGTATAACAACGTATAACGAGGTGATTTTTTGCTTTACGATTCCGTCACAAACCTTTCCGGTGTGGGCAAGGTGCGGGCCCAGCAGTTGGCGCAACTGAACATCCACACTCTGTTCGACCTGATTTCCCACTTTCCCCGCGCCTATGAGGACCGTACAAAGTTCGTCGACATGGACCAACTGGTGGTGGACGAGCCGGCCTGTTTCAAGGCCATTGTGGTCTCTGGCCCTCGTACCAACTACCTGCGCAAAGGCCTGGACATCACCAAGGCCATGGTCAGCGACAATACGGCACAAATCGGCATCACCTTTTTCAACAACCCATACGTGGTGAGCAGCCTGTCCTACGGCAAAGAATACTGCTTCTACGGCAAACTGTCCGGAGACTACAAAGGCTATCAAATTGTCTCCCCCGACTTTGAACCGGTGCAATTTATGGGCACCGTCACCAACCGAATTTTGCCCATCTACCCCTTGACGGCAGGCATCACCAACAAGTCCATGGTGAAACTGGTCGCCCAGGCCTTTGCCTGCTGTGGCGAGGAGTTGACCGATTTGTTGCCTCTGGAATTGCAGGCACAATATGATATTTGCTCTACCGCCTTTGCCTATGCAAACATCCACAACCCCGCCTCTTTCGACGACTTGGAAAAGGCCAAATCCCGGTTGATTTTTGAGGAATTTTTCGTCTTTTCTCTGGGACTGCAGATGGTGCGCACCAAGCGCCAGGCCAAGTCCCGGATGCCCCTGTCTCCAGTGGAGATGTCCCCCTTCTACAACGCTCTGGGCTTTGTTTTGACCGGCGCCCAGAAGCGCACCATCGAGGAAATTCTCACCAGTTTCAGTCAACCTACCGCCATGAATCGCTTGGTGCAAGGTGACGTAGGCAGTGGCAAAACGGCAGTTGCCGCCGCGGCGACCTTTGCCGTAGCCAGCAACGGCGGACAAGTAGCCTTTATGGCGCCTACGGAGATTTTGGCAGAACAACACCACCGCGCCCTTTCTGCCCTATTCGCCCCGCTA
>JAWXUJ010000201.1:0-3518 GCA_044432765.1 Eubacteriales bacterium
CAAACCGTGGACGGCACCAGCTACTACTTCCTCAGCAATGGCGCACTGGCAGAGGGCTGGGTCACAGAAAACGGCTGTACCTACTACTACGTCAACAACCAAAAGGTGACCACGGCGACCACCATCGGTGGTAGTACCTACTACTTCAAATCCGACGGCACACTGCCCTCTGGCTGGCAGACTATCGATGAGGAAAAATACTACTATAATCAATACGGCACCTACGTCACCGGATGGCAGACCATCGGGGGCAACCGGTACTACTTCAACGGCAACGGCACCATGGCGAAAAACACCACCGTGGAGTTGTACACCCTAAATGCCAACGGTGTGGCCTCCAAAAGCCCGGCCTCTTTGGAGAACCTGAATCTCTACGTCACCGAACTGCTGAACACCTACGGTTGGAGCGATGTGGGGGCATACAACGCTGTGCGGAACACCCTGTCCTACAAACTGATGGACCAGGTGGGCACCATCCAAGACCGGGCGGTCTATGCCATTAACAACCGCCGTGGCGCTTGCTACCACTTCGCCTCTCTGGGCTATGTACTCCTGTCTGCCCAGGGATATAACATGACCTATATCAACGGCTACGGTCGCCGGGGCACCGCCCACGCATGGCTGGGTGCCACCATCGATGGGGTCATGTACTACTACGACTTCATCTACAGCGCCCAACGGCTGACACTCCAAGAAATTTTGGATATGGGCTACACCTGGCCCGATATGCCAACGGCAGAAGGGGCATAATCTATGGTTTTTAGTTCCATCACCTTTTTGAGCTTGTTTCTACCACTGATTTTCCTGCTCCACTGGGTTGCACCGAAAATGTGGCTGAAAAATGGGCTTTTGACCGTGGCAAGCCTGTTGTTTTATGCCTGGGGCGAGCCGGTTTATGTCTATTTGATGCTATTTTCCGTCTTGGTCAACTGGCTGTTTGGCCTGGGCATCCACCGGTTTTTCCATCAGAAAAAATGGTGGGTTGCCACCGCTGTGGTGGTCAACATCGGGCTGTTGTTCTATTTTAAATACGGCAACTTCGCCGTGGAACTCCTGAACTACCTGCCCTTTGTCTCCATGGAGGCCACGGATATTCGTCTGCCCATCGGCATTTCCTTTTTCACCTTCCAGGCCATGTCCTACGTTTTTGATGTGGCGAAAAAAGAGGCCAATGTCCAGAAAAATCCCATCCATCTGTTGCTCTACATCTCCCTGTTTCCCCAGCTGATTGCAGGGCCTATCGTGAAATATCACGATGTGGAAGCCCAGATTTACAGCCGTAGCACCACCGTGAACGGTACCGCCAAGGGCATCCGCCGTTTCGTCATCGGCCTGGCGAAAAAGGTGCTGTTGGCAAACCAAATGGCCTTGCTGGCAGACACCATCTTCGCCCTGGCACCGGCGCAACTGGACGGTCTCACCGCCTGGATTGGGGCGGTGGCCTATCTGTTCCAAATCTACTTCGACTTCTCCGGCTACAGTGATATGGCCATTGGATTGGGGCAGATGTTTGGCTTCAACTTTTTGGAAAACTTCCGCTATCCTCTGGTTGCAACGGGCATCCAGGACTTTTGGCGGCGGTGGCACATCTCCCTGTCCACCTGGTTCCGGGAGTATCTCTACATCCCCCTGGGTGGCAACCGAAAGGGGACAGCGCGCCGTTATGTCAACCAATTTGTGGTGTTTTTCGCCACGGGACTTTGGCACGGTGCCAATTTTACCTTCATCCTCTGGGGATTGCTCCACGGCCTGTTTTTGTCCTTGGAAACCCAGGGCATCATCCCCATCCGCAAGGTGAAGCAGAACTGGATAAAGCGGCTCTACACCCTGTTTGTGGTCACTTTGCTCTTTGTCCTCTTCCGGGCGGACAATGTGGCCTATGCCCTGGGGTATTACCAGGCCATGTTCTCCGGTTTTTGGGAAAATATCCCCACTTGGTCCCTTGTTTTTCCCTTTTTCACCACCTATATGTGGTATACTGTGGCCATGTGCTTCCTGGCTTCTTCGGAGATTTTGCCCTGGTGCAAAAAACGACTGGAAACCAAGGGCACCCTTTGCAGGGTGCCGGCAGGTGGTGTGGAGGTTGCCACCTATGTGGTTACTTTTGGCCTGTTTTTATGGTGTTTGCTGTCCCTCAGCACCAATGGCTACAACCCCTTCATCTATTTCCGGTTTTAGGAGGCGCACATGAAAAAAGGATTGCAATTAGTTTACATAATCTTATTTCTCCTGGTCTGCGCCCTGCCGGTTTGGGGGTTGGTTTTCACCGCCGACCTGCCCGAAGATTTGGCGACCACCGCCCAGGTGGACGACTACATCGACGAGGAATTCTACCTACGGGAACCCCTTTTGGATGCCGATGCCACCTACATGGAAGCCCTGTTCCAAACAGCCTCCGTGGACGAGGTGGTGGTAGGCAAGGAGGATATGCTGTTTTTTCAGGAAACCATGGATGATTTCATGGGCACTAACCCACTGACGGAGCGGGAACTACAGCAGATTGGACACACCATCTCCCTGGTCAGGGACTACGCCACCAGTCAGGGGTGCCAATTTGTCTTCACCATCGCACCCAACAAAAACTCCATCTACCCCGACTATATGCCGGACAACTACTTGCCTGCTCAAACCGACAGCAACGCCACCAGATTGGCAGACTACGTCCCAAATTATGTCAACCTGTTTGATGTGCTGGCAGAGGCGCCGGACATGGTCTATCTGTACCGGGATTCCCACTGGAACAACTACGGTGCCTACCTGGGCTTCGGGGAACTGCTGAAAGGGTTAAATGCCTATGAAAAGTTGCCGATTATCCAGGAAACCACCTGGATTGCCGACTTTGAGCCGGATTTGGAAGGGATGCTCCATCCCACCGACCCGGTCTTGGAAAACCAGATTTACTACACCTTTGACGGCAGTTACGACTTCGTTTCCCGGTATCGCGGGGTGGACGACCTGGTGATTCAAATGGAAAACCCGGGGGAAACCGGGGACGTGGTGGTCTTCCGGGACTCCTTTGGCAACGCCCTCATCGACTACTTCGGTCACAGCTTCGCCACCGCCCATTTGAGCAGGGTCGTCCCCTACGACGTGGACTTGGCACAGGAGGCCGACTATATGGTTTTGGAAATCGTGGAGCGTAATTTGGACACCCTGTTGGACTACGCACCGGTGATGCCCGCCCCCATTGTGGAAGACGTGGGGGATGCCATTCTTTCCGCTGGGGTGATGGAGAGCGAAGTCCAGGGGGACTATACCTACGTCTGCGGTCATTGTCAAGGGGAACGGTTTTCTGTCATTTATATCACCGCAGACGGTGTGACCTATGAAGCATTTCCCATTTTGGACAAGCGATATGAACAGGCTGAAAACCAGGTGGGCTTTGCGGCCTACTTACCCCTGGATGCCACACCGGAAACCATTCAAATTAGAGAAATAGAGGAATAAAGAGATGAAAACAAAAAAAGCGTTGATGATTGCCCTTGCCCTTACCTTTGTTATGGCGGGTTGCGCCAAGG
>JAWXUJ010000202.1:0-3516 GCA_044432765.1 Eubacteriales bacterium
AGCCGGGACAGCGCAACTGCCTTGATGCGCGCCGTGGGACAGGTGGATTTGCTCATTCCCAGAGGGGGCAAAGGGCTGATTTCCGCCTGTGTGGAAAATGCGCTGGTACCCTGCATCGAAACCGGCACCGGCATCTGCCACCTCTATGTGGATGCTTCTGCGGACTTGGAAAAAGCACTTGCCATTGTGGTCAATGCCAAAACCTCCCGCCCATCCGTCTGCAACGCGGCAGAGGTGCTGTTGGTGCACGAAAAAATTGCTCCAACATTCCTGCCCATGGTGGAACAAGCCATGGTCACCGACATGGTGGAGCATCCTGTGGAGTTCCGCTGCTGTCCCAAATCTTTGTCCATGCTCAAAGGTGTGCCTGCGGGAGAGATGGACTTCGACACCGAGTTTTTGGACTACAAAATGGCGGTAAAAATTGTGGGTTCCGTGGAAGAAGCCACTGCCCATATTGAAAAACACTCCACAGGCCACTCCGAAGCCATCCTGGCAGAGGATGAGCATGCTCAAAAAATCTTTGTGCAAATGGTGGACAGCGCCGCCGTCTATGTCAACGCATCCACCCGATTCACCGACGGTGGGGAGTTCGGGTTGGGCTGTGAAATCGGCATTTCCACCCAAAAACTTCACGCCCGCGGCCCCATGGGCTTGGAGGCTATGACCAGTTACAAGTACGTCATCCGTGGCAACGGACAGACCCGATAGGAGGACAATATGACCTATGGATTCATTGGCGCAGGCAATATGGGTGGCGCACTGGCTACCGCTGTCTGCAAAAAAGAGGGAGGTAACCGGGTGGTCATAGCCCGGAAAAACCGTGAAAAACTGGCGGCTCAAACCTTTCAACTGCGCTGTTGTCACGGCTCTGTGGAAGAAGTTGCAAAGTCTGCAAAATTTATATTTTTGGGGGTAAAACCCCAAGTTATGCCGGTTGTATTGGAGGAAATTGCTCCAATTTTAAAGGAACGGACCGACCGTTTCGTCCTGGTTTCCATGGCGGCAGGACTGTCCACGGAGCGGATAGCATCCATGGCAGGTGGGGACTACCCCGTCATCCGGCTGATGCCCAACACCCCGGTCAGCGTGGGCGCGGGGATGACCCTCTACTGCAGAAATTCCTTGGTGGACGACCAGGAATTGGAAACCTGCCTCCACGCACTGTCCCTCTCCGGACAGTTGGACGACTTGCCAGAGCACCTGTTTGATGTGGGCACCGCCGTTGCCGGCTGTGGCCCCGCCTTTGTGGATTTGTTCCTGGAAGCCCTTGCCGACGGCGGGGTTGCCTGCGGATTGCCCCGGGACAAGGCCATGGCCTATGCCGTGCAGATGGTCATGGGTAGCGCCCAACTGGCAAAGGAAAGCGGTGCCCACCCAGGCGTTCTGAAAGATGCCGTCTGCTCTCCCGGCGGTAGCACCATCCAAGGTGTGCGCGCACTGGAGATGGGCGGCTTCCGGGGAACCATCATGGATGCCGTGGTGAGAGCCTACGAAAAAACCCAAAATCTGGGAAAATAGGAGACTGCATGATTAAAATTGTAACCGATAGTACCTGTGACATTCCACGTGCCACCCAAAAAAGCATGGGCATCCATGTGGTGCCAATGACCGTGTTCTTTGAGCAGCGAGCCTACCGTGATGGCTTGGATATGGAGCACAAGGAGTTCTACGAAAAAATGGAAAAGGCCGCCAAATTGCCCACCACCTCCCAGGTCAACCCCGGCACCTTCGAGGATTTGTTCGAGGACTTGGTAGCCGACGGCAGTAGCGTCATTGGCATTTTTGTGTCCTCAGAATTGAGTGGCACCGCCCACTCAGCTATGATTGCCGCCACGGCGGTCAGCCCTGAAAACATCTTCATTGTGGACTCCCGCACCGTGTCTCTGGGATTGGGACTGCTGGTGAAAGAGGCGGTACGCCAAGTTGGCGAAACCAACTATACTGCCCCTGAAATCGCTAAAAATCTTCAAATATTGGCGAAAAAGGCCAGATTATTTGCGGTTTTGGACACCTTTAAAAACTTGAAAATGGGCGGTCGTCTGTCGGCTGGCACCGCCGCTGTGGGTGGCCTTTTGGGCATCAAACCCATTGTGGAAATCGTGGACGGTCGTGTGGTGATGGCGGGGAAAGTCCGGGGTGACAAGGCGGCAATCCGTTTTCTGTCCCACCAGTTGAAAGAGCATCCACCCCAGTTGTCCTATGGGTTTGCCTTCGGACACGGTTACGCAAAACCGCGAATGAATGAGTACATCAACCAACTGTGCAACCACATTCCAGGGTGCAAATACGACGCCGGCTGGATTGGCGCCGCCATCGGCACCCACGCTGGCTCCGGCGTGGTGGGCATTGCCTACTTTGACAAATAAAAAATGCCACCCGATTGGGTGGCATTTTTACGTTTAATATCAGTGCGTCAGGAAGAAGGTCAGGGCAAACAAGGTGCCGATGACCCAGGTGGTGGGGGAGACCTCTTTGGATTTGCCGGTAAACAGGGAAATGAAAATCCAGGAGATGATGCCGAATGCGATGCCGAAGGAAATGTTGTAGGTGAAAGGCATCATAGCCACGGTGAAGAAGGCGGGCAATGCGATTTCTGGAGCCGTCCAATCCACATCGCGGACGCAGTTCATCATCAAAACACCGACGTAAATCAAGGCGGCGGCAGTGGCGCAGTTGGGAATCAGCTGTGCAACAGGGGAGAGGAACATGGCGATGAAGAAGAACAGGGCGCTGAACATGGCGGCAAGGCCAGTTCTGCCACCTTCTGCCACACCTGCGGAACATTCCACAAAAGTGGTGACGGTGGAGGTACCCATGATAGCCCCGGCGGTGGTTGCCACAGCGTCGGACATCATGGCGCGGTTGACGTTGGGGATTTTACCTTCCTTGGTCAACAGGTTGCCGCGGGCGCAAGCGCCGTAGAGGGTGCCCAAGGTGTCGAACATATCCACCATGCAGAAGGCCAAAGCGGTGGTCAAGAACATGACGATGAAGCCACCCATGCCATGGGCGCTGATGAAGGCGGAGAAGTCGAACCCTTCGGTGAAGACCTTGCCCAAGGACATGGTTGCGAAATCTTCAAAAGCGGTGAAGGGGTTGGTGGACAGACTGGCGGCGAAGCCGTCATAGAAGCCGGGAATGGTGAAGCCCAGGACGTAGTAGGCCACGGCTGCGCCCAGAATCCCGAACAAAATCGCGCCCTTCACACCCTTTTTGGACATGACGGCAATGGAAATGACGGCGAAAATGGTGACCAGCATAGGCATAACCGTTGCCCAAGTTGCGTTGCCTCCGTAGATGTTGAAGGAGGCCAAGGACACGGCAGTGGAGCTATCAGGAATGATCAAGCCTACATTTTGAAGGCCTAAAAATGCGATAAACAGGCCAATACCGGCGGGAATCCCAACTTGTACAGCCTTTGGAATGGCATCGAAAATCTTTTTTCTCAGACCTGTGACGGTGAGTAAAATGAAGATGATGCCGTCAGCCAGAACCAAAACCAGGGCGTTGGCA
>JAWXUJ010000203.1:0-3496 GCA_044432765.1 Eubacteriales bacterium
TTTCCTTGGCTTTTTTTGCAGCCTTTTTCTTGGCCTGTTGTTTGGCCAATTCCTTGGCTTCTTTAGCAGCGGCTTCTTTGGCGGCTTTGTCTGCGATGGCTTGTTTTTTTGCCAGTTCTTCGGCCTCTTTGGCTGCGGCTTCTTTGGCTACTTTGTCCGCGATGGCTTGTTTTCTAGCCAATTCTTCGGCCTCGTTGAACGCTACAGATTCTGGCTTTGTAGTTTCTACTTTCTTTTTTGTGGCGATATTTGATTTCAAACGCGCGCCACCCACCCGCTTACCTTTGAGCCGGCTTCCTCGCTCAGCGGCAACGGATTCCTCCTCCGGCAAAGCAACCGGTGTTGCATCCATGACGGGAGGGTTGGTATCATTCCCCATGCGGGATTGATACTCCACATCTAAAAGGATTTCTTCAAGATTTTCCAATATTCGCTCTCCTTTCGATGGATACGTCATGAATTTCGTTGATCAGTAAATACAGGGCAAAAAGACCTAAAAACATCCCCAAAAACAGGTATAAAATCACATATTCCACGCCGGCGTTTACATCGTGGATGAAACCACAGATGGCATTGACCGATATCATACCGATAACTTCCAGCACCAACCACAAAAAGGCGCTGGCGGCTTTTTTGCCGTTGGCAATGACAAACACGTAAATCAATCCAGGCACAGCAATCAAGGTGTAGTCCACCAAATCAAGTTTGGTGAATTGGATGATAAAGGTGCAGGTGACCACAAATTTGATCCAAGAGCAGGCCACGCGAAGGCAGTCTACCCCTTTCATATCGAAAAACAGACCCATAACGCCGAATCGCTTTTGATCCAACCACAGGTCATGGGTCAAGGGCAAGAGGCACACCAATGCGATCAAAGTGGTGCCTAGCACTGCCAAAATAGCGGGAACCCAGTTGGTGCCTTGCCCGAAAATACGGACGACAACTTCTCCAAATGTCATTGATGTTCACCTGCCTTTCTATTCCTCCGGCTCTAAATCCTGGCGAGGACTGTGTGCCGCTTCGCCCTGTTGCAGTAGGAGTGTAAATTCATTGTGTTGATGTTTGTAAAAACCGCGAATATCGTCGAAACGGATTTCTCCTTCCGGGGTCAAAAAGGTGATCGTGCCCTCAATTTGACCCAAGGTGGGGACGTAGTCCTCCATAATCAAAATCCGGTATTCCTGACTCTGCACCCGGACGGCAGAGACTTGGGGGATGAACTGCATCCCATTGTCCCGGTCGATCACACGCCCGCGAATGGGGTTGCGCAGTCGCTCTTCCTCCACTCGCTGGCTGGGTAGGTCCTGATTTTTCGGCGATTTGACCGGCTTATCTTTCAATTTTGCCATGGTGTCTCCTTATCTCCGTTTGGACATAAATGCACCGATGTAGCTGAAGTCGGATTCTTCCACATCGTCACATTCTCCATCCAAAATGGCAGCTACATCCAACAAAACATCCTCAATGGGGACAAATTGGCCTGGAATGCCGGTGTATTGTTCTGCTACGTACATCGGTTGAGAGAAGTAGTTCCGCAGTTTACGCGCCCGATAGAAGGTGTCCCGATCGTCCTGGGACAGTTCATCGATGCCCAAAACGGCGACAATTTGTTCCAGTTCTTCATAGCGAGACAGGCAACGGAGGGAGCGTTCCACCAGTACAAAGTGACGGTCGCCCACCACTTCGGGGTCGATGATGCGGGAGCTGGTGGCAAAGACGTTGATTGCGGGATACAGCCCTTTTTCTGCCACTCGACGATCCAAAACCACTTGACCGTCCAAGTGCTGAGAGATGGAGTGGACGGCGCTATCGGTCATATCATCGGCGGGGATGAAGATGGCCTGGAAAGAGGTGATTGAACCATCCTCCGTAGAGTTGATCCGTTCCTCAACCTCACTGATTTCTGTCAGCAAAGCCGGCGAATAGCCGTTGTCGATGGGCATACGGGCAAGTTCTGTGGAGATTTCTGCGTTGGCCTGCACCAGACGGTAAATGTTGTCGATGAACAACAGAACGTCTTGTTTTTTCTCATCACGGAGGTATTCTGCCAAGGTCAGGCCGGCGTGGGTTGCGCGGCTACGAGACATGGCGTTATCCCCCATTTGACCGAAGGCCATAGCGATTTTGTCCAACAGGTTTGCCTCTGTCATTTCGTCAATCAGGTCGCGACCTTCACGGCTCCGTTCGCCAACACCGACGAAAACGGAGTTGGATTGGAGGCCTTGGTAAACGTTGTGAATCAGCTCTTTGATCAGCACAGTTTTGCCAACACCGGCGCCACCCAGCAGACCCATTTTAAAGCCTTTCCGCATGGGGGCGAAGAAGTCCAACACCTTAATACCGGTCCAGAGAATGTCACCATCGATGATGATTTCATTCATGGCCAGAGATTTGTCGTAGATGTTCCGTGTGTTGATATCATGGAGCTCCGTGCCGTCAATCAGTTCCCCATAGGGGCTGAACACGTGACCCAGAATGGCATCATCGTAGGCCATTTGAATGCCGTTTTCTGCCAGATAGACCTCCATGCCCCGCTTCAGTCCATTGGTCATGCCGAAGCAGATGGCGGCGGCAACGGAACCGTTAATCTCTGCGATTTCAAAACGGGTACGCTCAGGTTTGGTCTCCACATAGACCATGTCGCGGATGCCCAGATCTGTATTTTCCAGGAAAATATCCACTTTCAAGCTGGAGACGGAGATAATGCGGCCGATTCTCACCGCCTTATTTGTTTGCACATTTTCTTCCATAAAGACACCTCAAAACTTTATCGTTCGCTACTTTGTTCCAGAGACTTCTGTTTGACAAAGCTGTCAATGGTCTTTTGGAATGTGCGGCGATTTTTCTCTTTTCGATCCTTGCGAATGGCCTCTTCCTCCATCTCGTCCAATTTTTTCAGGGACTCGGATGTTGCATTTTGTCGCATGACATTTTCAGAGGCAAAGGCACTGGCTACGGCGATTTTGATTTCGTAATCCAGATAGGCGATGGTCAAATTCTCCAGAAGTTTCACCACATCGCCCTCCACATTGAAGTCCAACCACACATCTTCTTGCTTGGTGGCTTTTTCCTCCATGGGATAGATGCGGCGGCTTTCCTGTTTGATGGATGAGATGTTGTAGAAATGGGTGTAGACCACATCCACCGCAGACCAACACCGTTCTTTCACGGCGCGCACCAGATATTCATAGACCATCTGGGGTTTGGTCGTGTATTCCTCTTGTGTCATCACCAGTAAGGCTTCCCCGCTGTTTCGCAGTTTTTTGCCGATGACGATTTTGTCGCAATTTTCATCGTGAGCCAAAATGCCGGACACTGTGGAGTTGACACCACCGCAGAAGCCGTAGTCCGAGCCGATGTAAATCCGCAAGGGTGGCAGATTGGGGTCAGGCAATTTCACGGCCTTATCCAGTTTTAGGTTGCGGTTTTGCAACACAATTTCCATCATGGCTTCCAGTTCTTCCTGCATGGCGTTGTACCGCTCCGCGCTACGGCG
>JAWXUJ010000204.1:0-3464 GCA_044432765.1 Eubacteriales bacterium
CTGTACAATGCCAATACCATCATCGCATTGCAACAGGCGACCAGAACAGGGGACTATGACCGATTCAAACAGTACACCAAACTGGTGGACAACGAGCACAAGCCCCACACCCTTCGCGGGCTTTTGGCCTTTGCTTATGAGGATGCAACCCCCATCGACATCGATGAGGTCGAGCCTGTCTCTGCCATTGTCAAACGGTTTAAGACTGGCGCCATGTCCTATGGCTCCATCTCCCAAGAGGCCCACGAGTGCATGGCCATCGCCATGAACCGTCTGGGTGGCAAGTCCAACTCTGGTGAAGGTGGCGAACGCCCCGAACGTCTGGGTACGGAGAAAAACTCCGCCATCAAGCAAGTGGCCTCCGGTCGCTTCGGTGTCACCAGTGCTTACTTGATGAGCGCCCAAGAAATTCAAATCAAAATGGCACAGGGCGCAAAGCCCGGCGAAGGCGGTCACTTGCCCGGTCAAAAGGTCTATCCTTGGATTGCGCAAACCCGTTACTCCACCCCTGGTGTCACCTTGATCTCCCCACCTCCCCACCATGACATCTACTCCATCGAGGACTTGGCACAACTGATTTACGACTTGAAAAATGCAAACCGCAAGGCGCGCATCTCCGTCAAGTTGGTCTCCGAGGCCGGTGTTGGCACCATTGCCGCCGGTGTTGCAAAGGCCGGCGCAGGGGTTGTTCTGATTTCCGGTTACGACGGTGGCACCGGTGCCGCCCCTCAAAGCTCCATCTACAACGCTGGTTTGCCCTGGGAACTGGGTCTTGCCGAGGCACACCAAACATTGATTCAAAACGGCCTTCGTAGCCGTGTGGTTCTGGAAACCGACGGCAAGCTGATGAGCGGTCGTGACGTTGCCATCGCCTGCCTTCTAGGCGCAGAAGAATTCGGCTTCGCCACCGCACCACTGGTGTCCATGGGCTGTATGATGATGCGTGTCTGCAATTTGGACACCTGCCCTGTGGGCGTTGCCACCCAAAATGAGTGCCTCCGCAAGCGGTTCAAAGGCTCTCCAGAGGCTGTCATGAACTTTATGAACTTTGTGGCACAGGAAATGCGTGAAATCATGGCACAACTGGGCTTCCGCACTGTGGACGAAATGACCGGTCGCACCGACATGATTCGCATGAAGAAGCAACAGGTTACCCATCGGGCTGAAACCGTCTCCATGGACAAAATCATCAGCCGGAAGTACGCCGGTGAAACAGCTCGACACAAATTCGAAGGCAATGACTTCGACTTTGAGCTGTACAACACCCTGGATGAAAAAGTCCTGCTGAAGAAGTTTAAAACTGCCTTGAACAACGGCAGAAAGCACAAAGAATCCATTGACGTCTGCTCCACCGACCGTACTTTGGGCACCATTTTGGGCTCTGAAATCACCGCAAAGCACGGCAACAGCCTGGCTCCTGATACCTTCACCGTTCACTGCGAAGGAGGCGCAGGCCAATCCTTCGGCGCCTTCGTGCCAAAGGGCCTCACCATGACACTGGAAGGCGATGCCAACGACTACGTGGGCAAAGGCCTGTCCGGCGGTAAAATTGTGGTCTATCCTCCCAAAAACAGCACCTTCAAAGCCGAGGAAAACACGGTCATCGGCAACGTGGCACTGTACGGCGCAACCGCAGGCGAAGCCTACATCTGTGGCAAGGCCGGCGAACGGTTTTGTGTCCGGAACTCCGGTGCAACTGCCGTGGTCGAAGGGTGTGGCGCTCACGGTCTGGAATATATGACCGGCGGTCGCGCTGTCATCTTGGGTGAAACCGGCAAGAACTTTGCCGCCGGCATGAGTGGCGGTATCGCCTACGTCCTGGACACCAAGCGGAACCTCTACAAGAAGTTGAACAAGGAATTTGTCACCATGTCCGAGGTCACAGCCAAGTATGATGTCATGGAATTGAAGCGGATCATCCAAACCCATGTGGATTTGACTGGCTCTCGCCTAGGTGCGGAACTCCTGGAAAATTTCACTGAAGTTCTGCCTAGCTTTAAGAAAATCGTCCCCAACGACTACGCCAAAATGCTGAATCTTATCAGCCAGTGTGAAGCCAAGGGCATGACCAACGAAGATGCGGTACTGGAAGCATTCTACCAGTGCCAGAAAGGATAAGGGTGGAACATTATGGGTAAGCCAACAGGATTTTTAGACTACGCAAGAAAAAACAACGACAACATCGACCCCATGGAGCGGATTCAGAACTTCAACGAGTTCCACCACATTCTGGATAAGGCAGAGCGTCAAAAACAGGGCGCTCGCTGTATGAACTGTGGCGTTCCCTACTGCCAGGCCAGCATCGTTTTGAAGGGGATGACCACCGGTTGCCCCCTCCACAACCTGATTCCTGAATGGAACGACGAAATCTACAACGACAACATGGGCCACGCCATGTCCCGCCTGCGCAAGACCAACCGGTTCCCCGAGTTCACCGGTCGGGTCTGCCCCGCTCTCTGCGAAAAGGCCTGTATCTGTGGCATGGAAGACGGTAACCCGGTCACCATCCGTGACAACGAGCTGTTCGTCATCGAAACTGCCTACGCCACCGGCGAGATGGCTCCTCGTATTCCCGATGTTCGCACCGACAAGAAAATCGCCGTCATCGGCTCCGGCCCTGCCGGCCTGACCGTTGCTGACAAGCTGAACCAACGCGGTCACACCGTCACTGTCATGGAGCGTGATGACCGCATCGGTGGCCTGCTCATGTACGGCATCCCCAACATGAAGTTGGAAAAACACGTCATCGACCGTCGGGTCAAGCTGATGGAAGCAGAGGGTGTCACCTTCCAAACCAACGCAAACTTCGGTGGTAACGTGAATCCTGCCGATGTGCTGGCAGAGTATGACGCTGTGGTTCTCTGCTGTGGCGCAAAATTGCCCCGGGATTTGGCAGTGGAGCGGGCCGGGGTGGAAGGCGTTCACTTCGCCGTGGATTTCCTGACCTCTACCACCAAAAGTCTGCTGAATTCTAACTTGGAAGACGGAAACTATATCTCCGCCAAGGACAAACACGTGGTCATCGTAGGCGGTGGCGACACCGGCAACGACTGTGTGGGCACCAGCATCCGTCACGGCTGCGCCAGTGTCACCCAAATCGAGATGATGCCCAAGGCACCAGACGTCCGCGCCGAGTCCAACCCTTGGCCTGAATGGCCCAAGGTCTGCAATACAGACTACGGACAGCAAGAGGCCATTGCCGTCTTTGGAGATGACCCCCGGGTCTACCAAACCACCATCAAAGAACTGCACACAGACAACGGCAAGCTGACCGCCGTTACCACCGTCAAGGTGGCCTTCAAAGACGGTCAACTGGTGCAACTGGAAGGCACCGAGGAATTCCTCCCCGCCGACCTGCTTCTCATCGCCGCCGGCTTTGTGGGCTGTGAATGCTACACCATCGAAGGCTTGGACTTGGAGACCTCCCCCCGAAACACCCTGGTCACCGAAGCTGGTAGCTACGC
>JAWXUJ010000205.1:0-3457 GCA_044432765.1 Eubacteriales bacterium
CTGGTGCGGATGACATGGTAGCCGGCTGTGGTGTAAATTTCCATCAAATCATCGCCACTGTCCAGGTCGCACTTGTTGATGAGGAGAATGACCGGCACATTTTGGTTGCCGGCGATGGCGGTTATACGGTCAATCAGGTATGGCTCGGTAATGGGGTTGACGTTGGCGCAGAGGATGACCAGTGCATCCAAATTGGCAACGGCAGGACGAATAAAACTGTTTCGCCGTGGCAGAATTTCTTCCACCATCCCCTTTTCCCCTTGGCGGGAGCAGTTGACCCAATCCCCAACCATGGGTGAGATTTTATCTCGGCGGAGTTTCCCCCGCACCTTACACTCCACCAATCCCTCGGGCAGACGGACGTAGTAAAACCCACTGAGAGCTTTCATAATCAAGCCTTTTTCCATCATCCGAAGTCCACCTCTTGAGAGTAGCCAATGGTGCCGTCATAGTAAACATCCACGGTTTGAACACCCGAGCCCTTCACGGCAATGTCCATGGTTGCAGCTCCCAACTGGACGGAAAAATGTTCGCCGTATTGCACTCGATCTACGTAGATGGTGCATTTAACGGTGCCGTTACCAGTGCGGAGGGGAACGGTCAAAATCACTTCTCCGTCCGTCAAATCCAGATAGAGTTCTTCCTCTTCTTCAACGGACGGTTCCTCCTCTTCTGGTTTCTCCTCTTCTACCTCTTCTTCAACTTCTTCTTCCTCTACGGGACCGGTTGCATAGTGGAGGTTGATGACGTAACCCTCTTTCACCAAGGTGTCCTGTGGTACGCTTTGGAAGGTGACGGTGCCCTTTGGCACGGAGCCATCCTCCACCTCCTTGGCCTCACCCAAACCCAACTTCATGGAGCCCAGCTCTGCCAATGCCTCATCGATGTCTTTGCCCAGCAGTGCTGGCACGGGAATCAAGGTGGTTTCCGCACCAAGGCTGATGGTCAAGGTGATGGTCTGGCCTTCGCTCAGACTTTCACCCGCCACGGGATCTGTTGAAATAATGTAGCCACTTTCCATGGTGTCATGGTAACTCTCCGTGGTTTTCACAAAGAGATTAAGACCCACATCCTCCAGGGATTGGACGGCTTCTGATTGGGTTTTCCCCGCAAATGCAGGCATAAAATCAGATTTTTGACCTGCAGAAATTGTCAAATAAATGGTGGTACCCACCTTGGCGGTGGTGTCGCCAGTAGGGGTTTGACGGAGGACAACACCGGCCTCAGCCTCTGTGCTGTTGATCCACTGTTCTTCAATGATGATGAAATCAGGGTAATCATCGTGGTCGATGTTCGCGTAGACTTCGCCCACAAAATCGGGGATGTCCACCTCTTCCGATACAGCAAAAAGGTCTGCCAAGAAGAAGCTGTAGAGGAAATATCCAATGCCACCGATGGCCAAAACCAGGCAAAGTACCCCCGCTACCACAGCGGCGGCACTGCCCTTTTTGGCAGGTTTTCCAGAACGTGGGGTGTTGCTTCGTTCCCGTCGTTGGGACATGGATTCTGATGCACGTCTCCGCTCCGGCTGGGCGGCGGCAACAGTCTCTTGGATGATACCCTCGGCGGTGGTGGTTGGGAAATAGAAGGTGACACTGGGATTTTTCCGAAATTCTTCCAAATCCCGAAGAATTTCCTTGGCATCGCTGTAGCGCAAGTCCATATTTGCAGTCATGGCGTGCATGGTAATCTGCTCCAAGGCCACTGGAATTTCCGGGTTTTCCTCCGATGGTTGCACCGGCGTTGCGTTGATGTGCTGAATGGCAACCGCCACCGGGGATTCTCCCTCAAATGGTGGACGGCCTGTCATCATCTCATACATAACCACACCAAGGGAGTACAAATCGGAGCGGTTGTCCACCCTGCTACCTCTGGCCTGTTCTGGAGAGATATAGTGGACGGAGCCCAGCGCTTCTCGGGTCAAGGTACTTTGTGAAGAGGTGATGCGGGCGATGCCGAAGTCGGCAACTTTGACGCTGCCGTCTTTCAACAGCATGATGTTGTGGGGCTTGATGTCACGGTGGACAATTCCACGGCTATGAGCGTGTTCCAGAGCATTGGCGATCTGGGTGGAGAAGTGGAGCACTTCTCGCCAGTTGAGCATACCCTTTTGTTGCATATATTGCTTCAAAGTCACACCGTCAATCAGCTCCATGACAATGTAATCGCAGGCATCCGAGTGGGACACATCGTAAACATTGACGATATTGGAGTGGGACAGCATGGCAACGGCCTGGGATTCCCCATGGAATCGACGGCGGAATTCCGCGTCTTTGGACAGGTCGTCTTTCAAAATTTTAATGGCTACCAGGCGATTGAGCCGGTGGCAACGAGCTTTATATACAATAGCCATGCCGCCAACGCCAATCACTTCCATAATTTCATAGCGATTGTCCAGTAGCTTGCCTATGTAGTTATCCATAAAAAGGACCCTCCTTTATTCTCATAATGTCACCAACAATACGGTTACATTGTCCGGTGCACCACGGTCTTTGGCGATTTTTAACAGGCTTTGACAACAGCCCTCTTTTTGTACACCGTAGACCACTTCAAAAATCATCTCCTGGTCTGTGACCACGTTGGACAGACCATCCGAGCATAGGAGGATGGCATCTCCCTCTCCCAAAGGTTGCCGGTAGACATCGGTGGAAATTTTCCCATCTGTGCCCAAGGCGCGGGTCAGGAAGTTTTTCTGTGGATGGTGCATGGCCTGTTGCCGGGTGATATCCCCCCGGCGCACCATAAATTCCACTTGGGAATGGTCCACTGTCATAAAGGAGATGCCTGTTTCATTGAGAATATACCCTCGACTGTCTCCTACATTGGCAAAAATCGCGGTGGTTGGTGTGACGTAGGCTGCCACCAAGGTGGTGCCCATGCCACGGAAGTCCACGCTCATCTCCGCTTGTTCAAAAACAGCCTGATTGGCGGTGGAAACACTGTGGCGAAGCATGACCTCTGCGGCCTCAATGCTCATGGTGGGGCGATAGGAGCTTTGCACCTCTTGGATAAAAATTTCAGTGGCCAATTTGCTGGCTACATTGCCAGCTTTTGCACCACCCATTCCGTCACAAACCACTGCAATGATGCAATCTGAGGACAATTTTTCAATGGCGAAGTGGTCTTGATTCTGTTTCCGAATATTGCCTACGTCTGTCAATCCCCATGCTTTCATGAAATTACCTCCTCATGTTCATTTTCATAGTTTCTTCGGAGTTGTCCGCAGGACGCGTCAATGTCGCCCCCCAAAGAACGACGCACCGTGGCGGTGACACCTTTGGACTCTAAAATCTCTTGGAACTTTGCCACCGCCTGGCGGGTGCTGGTTTTTAAATCCGATTCCTTCACCTCATTGAGGGGAATCAAGTTGACATGAGCCGCCATGCCCTGAAGTTTGTTCGCCAACAAGGTAGCTTGTTCCGACCTGTCGCTGACGCCGTCAATCATGGCGTATTCA
>JAWXUJ010000206.1:0-3423 GCA_044432765.1 Eubacteriales bacterium
CCGGCGAAAATCATGGCCTTGGCGCAGTCGATGGGACTGCCGCCGCCCAGGGCGATGACCAGATCCGGGTGGGTTTCCTCCATGACCGCCACGGCCTTGGCGACCAAGCCGGTGTCCGGATCGGGGGTCACCTGGGCGAACATGGTGACTTGGCTGGTGGGGACATGGTTCGCCACGGTTTGGGCAATGCCACTGGACTGAAAAAAGGGATCGGTGACCAACAGGAGATGGTCACAGGGACGGCGCCCCAACTGGGACAGGGCATCGCCACCGAAAAAAATCTGGGGTTTACAAGTGAATGTTTGCAATGTTGCACCACCTTTCGCCCCTAGTATTTCCCAATCCCCGAAAAAATAAGCAAATTTTCAAAAAATGTTTGACTTTCCAGACAAGAAGTGGGATAATAAAAGGGATTATAAGAAAACGGAGCGTATTTTTTATGAGTGAACAAGAAATGATCATTGGTAAATGTACCCAATGTGGGGAAGAACTGCGGGTTCCTTCCCGTTTGGAGCGATTTTCCTGTATGTATTGCGGTCAAAAGTTGACCCAAGCAGAAATCACAGCGTCGGAAGTCCCTGTGGAAGGGGATGCTGGACAGCTGTTGTCCGATGTGAACGGGCGGATTGTGAGCTGTGTGGTGAAATTCCGGGACAGCCGTGAACATATCAACAAAACTGCATTTTTCACCTATTTTGAACGGATGGAAGCCTTTGTCGTCCCAGTCTTGACCGACTTGGACATGGCTTGCACCATCGAATCCAGACGGCGCACCGCCATCTTGGAAGAGGTGGCAGACACCTTGCTCAACGGTCTGGAGGCTGACTGGGCATCTGGTCGCCGGAAAAAGATGACCCAGGACGAGGACAAAATGACGCTGGCAATTTTCCTGGTACCTATGATTGGCAAGCAAAAACTGTCAATTTCTAATGATTTTAGCCGGATTATCCATGAAAAATGGACAGAACGCCATCCTAAAAACGAGTTCCTCATCGGGGACTACGATGACATTGCCGAGGGTTTCAAGAAGCGGTTCAAGCTGTGCTTTATCACCACCGCCGTCTGCGAATCCCGGGGTCTGCCCGACGATTGCGCCCAACTGACCGCCTTCCGCGACTTCCGAGACGGCTATTTAATGGCACAGCCAGAGGGCAAGGCATTGGTGGAGGAATACTACGCCATCGCCCCCGGCATTGTCACCTGTATCGACCACTGCGCCGACCGGACAGCGCGATATGACGCCATCGGCAAGGAGTTTTTAGATCCCTGCTACCGGATGCTACAGGCCGGTCAACTGGTGGACTGCCAAGACACCTACACCGCCATGGTCAACCACCTGCAGAGCCAATATTGTAGCTAATTAGGGTGGTCATATGTTCAGAAAATTACTCATTATATTGGCCTGCATCGGCGCCCTGTGTGTCAATGCCTTTGCGGTCAGCGTGGAAAATATTCCCACTCCAAGAGGCCGTCAACTGTCGGAATGGACAGGTGTGATGGCCTCCACCCGGCAAATTCCCATCGTCATGTACCACAGCGTTGCGGAGCAAGAGGGGGAGATTAACCCCTATGTGGTCACCCCAAAGCAGCTGGAATCCGACCTGCAATACCTGGAAGCGGAAGGCTACACAACCCTTTCCATCTCCGATTTGATTGCCTTTGTTAATGGGGAACAGCTGTTGCCAGCAAAGCCAATTTTGCTCACTTTTGACGATGGCTACGCCGACAATTACGACAATGCTTTCCCTCTGTTGAAAGCCTACAATGCCAAGGCCACCATCAGTTGCGTCATGGTGCACTACGACACCTATAATCCAGAGGCCATGCCTCGATTCACCCCGGAACAAGGACTTGAAATGATTGAATCCGGCCTGGTGGAATTGCAAAATCACACCTACAACCTGCACACCAACATTGACCACGTGGGCGTTTTGCCGGCGGATGGTCAAGACTTGGACGAGTACACCGCCATGTTGGAGGCGGACATCGATGCCTCCAAAGAGTTGTTTGCAGAGCTGGAATGGCCTGCTGCCACCACCTTCACCTATCCCTATGGAGCCTCGGACGAATTGGTGTTGGAAATTGTGAAAAACAATGGCTACACCGTCAGTTTAGTCACCGCCGCGGAAACCATCAACGTGGTTGCCGTCGGTGATTGGGACAGCCTCTACGAACTGTCCCGCTTCGACCGCTCTGCCAACGTGACCACCGAAGCATACTTCGCTATGGTGGAACAATATTACGGATAAAAAATGTCCGATGGTTCCGACCTAGCAGGGAGCGACGCCCTCGTCGCTCCAAAAAACCGCCTAATGGCGGTTTTTTTCGTTTATACGAAAATGAACGGTGGGTTGTAGGGGCGATTCAAGAATCGCCCCCGGACGGCCAATGGGGGAGGAGGACAACCACAATACCAGCAACAAAAAAGAACCCCACCGAAGTGAGGTTCTTGAAAGCCCAAAGGACAAATTATCTCTTGGAGAATTGTCGAGCCGTAAAGAAAACGTGCCTGTGGCACGTTTTTAGGCGAGACCGCAGTGGCTATGCCACGAGGACAACCACAATACCAGCAACAAAAAAGAACCCCACCGAAGTGAGGTTCTTGAAAGCCCAAAGGACAAATTATCTCTTGGAGAATTGTGGTGCGCGACGTGCGGCTTTGAGGCCGTACTTCTTACGTTCCTTCATTCTTGGGTCACGGGTCAGGAAACCGGCGGCCTTCAGAGCGGGACGGAATTCTGGGTTCAGCAGCAACAGGGCACGGGAAACACCGTGACGGATTGCGCCAGCTTGACCAGTGACACCACCGCCAGCGACGGTGCAGACAATGTCAATCTTGCCCAGGGTATCGGTGGTAACCATAGGTTGGCGAACCAACAGCTTCAGGGTTTCCAGGCCGAAGTAGTCGTCGATTTCACGACCGTTGATGATGATGGAGCCAGTGCCACCTTCGTAGACGCGGACTCTAGCAACGGAGGACTTACGTCTGCCGGTGCCGTAGAAATACTTTCTTTTGCTCTCGTACATACTATGTTACCTCCCGATTAACCCAAAGTCCAAGCTTCGGGCTTTTGTGCTTCGTTACCGTGCTCGGAGCCGACGTACAGCTTCAAGCGAGTCATGGAGCTTCTGCCGATGGTGTTCTTAGGCAGCATACCCTTGACAGCCAACTCCATGGCGAAGTCGGGGCGTTCTTCCATCAGCAGACGGTACTTGACTTCTTTCAAGTTGCCGATCCAACCGGTGTGGTGTTGATAGTACTTTTGTTCGGCTTTCTTACCAGTCAAGATAGCCTTGTCGGTGTTGACGATGATGACGAAATCGCCGCAGTCAACGTTGGGGGTGAAGTCTACTTTGTGCTTGCCACGCAGCAGCTTGGCAGCAATTGCAGCGGTGCGACCCAGAGGTACGCCAGCTGCATCA
>JAWXUJ010000207.1:0-3420 GCA_044432765.1 Eubacteriales bacterium
GGTTCATCCATGTCATGGAGGCCAATGTGACCCCAGACGATGGGATGCTCTGCTCCAACAAATTGGCGGAGACCAACGACATGGAACTGTACGTCTACGGCAACGACGACCGCATCTGCCTTGCCGCCCGATACGACAATCTGGGCAAGGGAGCCTCTGGCGCGGCAGTGCAATGTATGAACATCATGCTGGGTCTGCCCGAGGATTTGGGACTGTAATATAAGAAGGAGAATCAACATGAATTTTGTGGAAAATGGGATTTGCGCATCCAAAGGCTTCCGGGCAGGAGGAACTTGGTGTGGCATCCGTAAAAATAAAACCAAAATGGATTTGGCTATGATTGTCAGCGACACAATCTGTACCGCCGCTGGTGTCTACACCAAAAACAAGGTCAAAGGCGCACCTCTCACCGTCACCAAAAACAACCTAGCAAATGGCACAGCACAGGCTGTGATCTGCAACAGTGGCAACGCCAACACCTGCGCCCCCAACGGCATGGAACTGGCGGAGGCTACCTGCGATTTGGTGGCAAAGGCTTTGGATATTGCAAAAACTGATGTGATTGTCGGTTCCACCGGTGTCATCGGTCGGGCCATGGAATTGGCACCTTTTGAAACAGGCATCCCAGAATTGGCAGGAAAATTGTCCTATTCCGGCTCTCACGAGGCCGCCACCGCCATTATGACCACCGACCTAGTGGAAAAGGAAGTGGCTGTGGAATTTGAAGTCGGTGGCAAAACTTGTCACATTGGTGGCATCGCCAAAGGCAGTGGTATGATTAACCCCAACATGGCAACCATGCTGTGTTTCTTAACTTCTGATGTGAAAATCTCCAGTGAAATGTTGCAAAAAGCATTGTCTAACGATATTTTAGACAGCTTCAACCAAGTTTGTGTAGATGGCGACACCTCCACCAACGACACCGTGACCGTCATGGCAAATGGCATGGCAGAGAATCTGGAAATCACCGGCGAGGGCACTGCCTATGATACCTTCTGTGAAAACTTGGCAGCCATCACCCGCCGCCTATCCTACTGCATCGCAGGGGATGGAGAAGGTGCCACCAAGGCGCTGACCTGCCAAGTGGATGGCGCGCCCACCAAGGAACTTGCAAGAGCCATCTCCCAATCCGTCATTGCATCCGACCTGCTCAAGGCCGCCATGTTCGGTCAGGATGCCAACTGGGGTCGTATCCTCTGCGCCATTGGCTATGTGGATGGGGACTTTACCGCCGACAATATCGACGTGAAATTGACCTCCGAAGTGGGTGAGGTTTGGGTCTGTGAAGGCTCTGCGCACAGAGCGTTTTCCGAAGAAGAAGCCACCAAAATCCTGGCGGTGAAGGATATTACAATTCTGGTGGATATGCACCAGGGCAATGAAAGTGCAACGGCTTGGGGCTGTGATTTGACTTATGATTATGTCAAAATCAACGGCGACTACCGTACTTAATAGGAGTGAGAGAAATGGGAAATCCAACCATTGCCGAGGTTTTGACAGAAGCCTCGCCATACATGAAAAAATATATGGGCAAAACCGTGGTGGTCAAATACGGTGGCAACGCCATGATCAACGAGGAACTGAAAGATGCCGTTATGGAGGACTTGATTCTCCTGAACATCATGGGTGTCAAGCCGGTTTTGGTTCACGGTGGTGGTCCTGAAATCAACAAATTGCTGTACCGCATCGGTAAAGAGGCCAAGTTCATCGACGGCCTCCGCTACACCGATGCAGAGACCATGGACGTGGTACAGATGATTTTGGCGGGTAAGATCAACAAAGAGCTGGTTGCCCGCCTCAACTGCCGTGGCGGCCGCGCCATCGGTCTTTGCGGTGTGGATGCCGGTATGATCTCCTGCACCAAACACCTGGAGCCAGACTTGGGCTTCGTAGGCGACATCACCAGCGTCAATACCTTTGCCGTGGAACAGGCACTTGCCAGCGGGATGATTCCCGTCATTGCCACTATCGGTGCCGACGAACACGGTCAGACCTACAACATCAATGCGGACACTGCCGCGGCATCCATCGCCATTGCTTTGGGTGCAAATAAGCTGGTGTCTCTCACAGACATCCCCGGTTTGCTCATGGACAAGGACGACGACTCCACCTTGATTCACGAAGTGCAAGTGGACGAAGTCCCCAAATTGATTGCCGATGGCGTGATTTCGGGCGGTATGATTCCCAAGATTGAATGTTGTGTCAACTCCATCGACTGCGGTGTCAGTGAAGCCGTTATCATCGATGGTAGAAAGCCTCACTCCATCCTGCTGGAGATGTTCTCCGACGCAGGTAACGGCACACTTTTTTATTAGTGAATAGTGTATAGTGAATAGTGAAGAATGATCGCCTGCGGGCGGGACGAGGGATTTTATGAATAGAGAAATTTGGAAACAAAAAGACAAACAATACGTTGCCAACACTTATAACCGCTTTGATTTGGTACTGGAAAAGGGCAGCGGTGCCACCTGTTGGGATATGGACGGCAAGCAACTGATTGACTTCACCGCTGGCATCGGGGTCAACTCCTTGGGCTTCTGCAACGACGCTTGGGTCAAGGCCGTCAGCGAACAGGCCGCCAAACTCCAACACGTCAGCAACCTGTACTACACCGAACCATGCGTTGCCCTGGCAGAAACCCTGTGTAAACGTACCGGCATGGCAAAGGCTTTCTTCGGCAACTCCGGGGCAGAGGCCAACGAAGGTGCCATCAAAGTGGCCAGAAAATACAGCTTTGACAAGTACGGCAAAGGCCGTGACCACATTGTGGCACTGGAAAACTCCTTCCACGGTCGCACCATGGCGGCCCTGTCCGCCACTGGGCAAGATGTGTACCACAACTTTTTCTTCCCCTTTGTAGACGGCTTCGACTTCGTCACCGCCGGCAATTTTTCCCGCATCCAAGATGCCACCACGGAAAACACCTGCGCCGTCATGATGGAACTGGTGCAAGGGGAGGGCGGTGTCATTGCCTTGGACAAAAACTACGTTCAAATGGTGGCAGAATTCTGCAGGGAAAAAGACCTGCTTCTCATCATCGATGAAGTCCAAACTGGCATCGGCAGAACTGGCAGTCTGTTTGCCTATGAGCAGTACGAAATCAACCCTGACATTGTCACCTTTGCCAAGGGCATCGGCGGTGGTTTGCCCATCGGCGGGATGCTTCTCAGCGAAAAAGCAGAGGCTGTTTTGGGCTTTGGTCATCATGGCACCACCTTCGGTGGCAACCCTGTGGCCTGTGCAGGTGCCAATGCAGTTTTGAAGGCCATCAATGGTACTTTCCTGAAAAATGTTCAGAAAAAGGCAGAGTTTGCCCGGGAAAAAATTGTAAATATGCCCAATGTCCAATCGGTCAGCGGCATGGGCTTGATGATTGGCATTGAAGTGGCGGGCAAGTCAGCTGGCGACGTGGCTGTTGCT
>JAWXUJ010000208.1:0-3415 GCA_044432765.1 Eubacteriales bacterium
GGATTCGAACCTGCGGCATCTTGGTCCCAAACCAAGCGCTCTACCAAACTGAGCCACATCCCGAAATGCGGTACGTTCTGTATTATACACCATCTTTCCAGAAAAATCAAGTCTTTTTTTAAAAAATATTTCTTTACGTTTGCCTGGTTATTATGTATAATAATAGTAACTTAATTTTGTGAGGTTTGTTACGATGCGAATGAGAAAAAAACCAAATCTGGTGCCGCGGATGGCGGCCTGTGCCCCTGTTTTAATTTCTGATCCCCAGTCCATGAAGGGCAACTGGCGCTCTTTGATGCCCGAGGCCACTGAACTCCGCTTGGAAATCGGTTGTGGCAAAGGCAAGTTCACCATTGAAACTGCTCAGCTAGAACCAAGCGTCCTGCTGATTGCCTTGGAAAAAGTGCCGGAAGCCATGGTCATGGCCATGGAATACGCCCTCCGCGAAGACGTGAAAAATGTGTTCTTCATCGATGCCGATGCAGATAAGCTGACCGACATCTTTGACGATGGCGAGTTGGATCTGCTCTATCTCAACTTCTGCGACCCCTGGCCTCGCAACAAGTCCGCCAAGCTCCGCCTGACCTACCGCACCTTCTTAGAGAAATACAAAATCTGCCTGAAAGAAGGCGGAGAAATCCACTTCAAAACCGATAACCGCCCCCTGTTCGACTTCTCTCTGGAGGAGTTTGCCCGATGTAAGTTGGCAATCAATAACATTACATACGACCTACATAAAAACGGCGTGGTCGGTGTGACCACTGGCTACGAGGAGAAATTCCACGGCCTTGGCACACCCATTAATCGCTGTGAATGTGTGGTAGATAAATCCACCTGCGTTGACGTGAAAGGAATTGATACCATGGAAAAAATCAAAATGACCACACCCTTGGTCGAAATTGACGGGGACGAAATGACCCGCATCATCTGGAAGTCCATCAAAGATGTTCTCCTGTTGCCCTACATCGATCTGAACACCGAATACTACGACCTGGGCTTGCCATACCGTGACGAAACCAAAGACCAAGTGACTCACGACTGCGCCGAAGCCATCAAAAAGTACGGCGTCGGTGTCAAGTGCGCCACCATCACCCCCAATGTCCAACGGATGAGCGAGTACAACCTGACCGAAATGTGGAAGTCCCCCAACGGCACCATCCGCGCCGCATTGGACGGCACCGTCTTCCGCGCACCTATTTTGGTAGATGGCATCAGCCCAGCAGTCCGCAACTGGGAGGCTCCTATCACCATCGCCCGCCACGCCTATGGCGATGTCTACCGTGGCACGGAACTGCGCACAGAAGCTGGCTCCAAGGCTGAACTGGTCTACACCGCACCAGACGGCACCGAGTCCCGCCAAACCATCTATGACTTTGAGTGTGATGGCGTGGTCACTGGTCAATACAACAAGGATTCCTCTATCGCCTCCTTCGCCAGAGCTTGCTTCCAATTCGCGCTGGATACCAAGCAGGATGTTTGGTTCTCCACCAAGGACACCATCGCCAAGAAATACGATGGCGCGTTCAAAGAAATCTTCCAAACCATCTACGATGCCGAGTATGACGCAAAGTTCAAAGAAGCTGGCATTGAATACTTCTACACCTTGATTGACGATGCCGTTGCCCGTGTCATCCGCTCCAAAGGCGGGTTCATCTGGGCTTGCAAAAACTACGATGGCGATGTGATGAGTGACATGGTCTCCACCGCCTTTGGCAGTCTTGCCATGATGACCTCTGTGTTGGTCAGCCCAGACGGCAAGTATGAGTACGAAGCCGCCCACGGCACCGTCACCCGCCACTACTACCGCCACCTAGAAGGCGAAACCACTTCCACCAACGCCATGGCCACCATCTTCGCATGGACTGGCGCATTGGCAAAGCGTGGCGAGTTGGACGGCAACGACGAACTGGTCGCATTCGCTCAAAAACTGGAGAAGGCCTCCATCGCCGTCATCGAAAACGGCACCATGACCAAGGACTTGGCTGGCCTCTGGGAAAAAGGCATCCCCAACGTGGTCTCCACCGACGGCTTCATGGAAGCCATCGCCAAAAAGCTGAAGAAAATGATGTAACTTTTACATCGAACAAAAAGCCTCCGCCATTCTGAACAGCACCCCTTTTGATAGACAGTGACATCATACTGCTAACGAAAGGGGCTGTTCATTTCAGGCGGGGGCTTTTGACGTATATTACTTGCTTGGTGATTTCTGGTCGGAGCTTTCTGTTTTTGGCAAAATCAAGTTGAGGGCAACGGCGACCAAAGTTGCCAGCACTACCGGGGATTTTGCAAAAATCATAGTCACCCAGTCGGGGAAGGTTGCCAGAGCGTCGCTGGCTTGGGAGATGCCCATGCCCAGTGCCGCCGACAGTCCCACAATGGAGGAATTGCGGTAGTTCATGTCTGCCGAGGTGACCAACTTCATGCCGGTCATGGCGATGGATGCAAAGACGGAAACGGTCGCACCGCCCAAGACACACTGGGGAATGGTGGTCAGCAGTGCAGAGAATTTGGGGAGCAATCCCGCCACGCCTAAAATCACCGCCGCCAGGCCGAGAACCCAGCGATTGACCACCTTGGTGGTGGTGACGATGCCCACATTTTGGCTGTAAGTCGCCGTGGGCAGACCGCCCAGCAGTGCGCCCACCACGTTGCCGAAGCCGTAGCCCACAATGCCTCGTTGCAATTCTTGATTGGTTGGTTCTCGGTTCAGACCGCCTATGGTGGTGGCAGTGTAGTCGCCAATGGCTTGGACGGCATTGATGGCGAATAGGATGCCGATTGCCACACAGGAGGAGATTTCAAACTCCACACCGAAGTGCATAAGCTGGGGGAGTTGGACGTAAGAGGCTGTGGTAACGCTGTCAAAGCTGACCATGCCAAAGCAGGCCGCCAGGCCGTAGCCTGCCAGGATGCCCACCAAAATGGAGGTCAACTTCCAAATGCCCTTGGCAAAGTGGTTGAACCCAGTAACGATGACCAGAGTAAACACGGCAACCACCCAGTTTTCCCAGCTGCCATAGTTTGCGGAGCTGGTGCCTCCTGCCATGTAGTTGATGGCAGTGGGGTAGAGGGATAGGCCAATGGTGAACACCACGGTTCCGGTGATGAGAGGCGGGAACAGGGTGCGGATATGCTTGGTCAAAAGCCCCATGACCACAGCCACCAGGCCGCCCACAATCTGTGCGCCGAAAATGGTGGCAATGCCATAACCCTGGGCGATGGCCTGCATACTGGGGACGTAGGCGAAGCTGATGCCCATGATGATGGGCAGGCCGGAGCCTAAGTATTTTCCAATGGGGAACAGTTGTAACAAGGTGGAAAGGGCGGCGATGACCAGTGCGGATTGAATGAGAATCATCTGATCGCCAGTGGCCAATCCGGCGGCGCCGGATTGAATGAGAATCATCTGATCGCC
>JAWXUJ010000209.1:0-3406 GCA_044432765.1 Eubacteriales bacterium
GGGCCGCCGGGTACAGGCAAAACCATGGCGGCCCAGGTTATGGCAAACCGGCTCCACCTGGATTTGTACAAGGTGGACATCGCCGGTGTCATGTCCAAATACATCGGCGAGACGGAAAAACAACTGGGCGCCGTCTTCGACGAGGCGAAGAAAAGTCAGAGCATCCTGTTTTTTGACGAAGCCGATGCCATCTTCGGCAAACGCTCCGAGACCAAGGATTCCCACGACCGCTATGCCAATGTCCAGACCGCCTATCTGCTCCAAAAAATGGAGGAGTATGACGGCATTGTCCTCCTGGCCTCCAACTACTTGGAGAACTTCGACGAGGCCTTCAAACGGCGCATCACCTACATTATCGACTTCACCTTGCCGGATGAACTGCACCGAGGGCAAATCTGGCGGTCGGTGTTGCCGTCCACCGCGCCCTTGGCAGAGGATGTGGATGTGGATTTCCTAGCCAGAAGTTTTCAGCTCTCTGGCAGTAGCATCAAAAACATTGCTCTGTCCGCCGCTTTTTTAGCGGTGCAAGAGGATGCGTCCATCTCCATGACCCATCTCCTTCTGGCAATCAAGGCTGAGGAGGAAAAAGCGGGTAAACTCCTCCGCCGGGAGGAGTTCGGTGAATATTATTTGCAAATTGCACCCTATCTTTAAAAAGGAGTGAAGCATATGCCAGAACCAAGACGCATTACCATGGGCGGGGCGAGAACGAGAGCATCATCGGTAGTGCCGGCGCCGCGACCGCCTGTCAATGACATACCGCCCCCAACCACCCCGCCACCGCCATTACCGGCACTACGACCACCGGTCAATGACATACCGCCCCCAACCACCCCGCCCCCAGCAGGGCCGGCTCCACGACCAGTGGTCAATGACATCCCACCCCCAACCACCCCGCCCCCGGCGGGTCAACCAGTGGGACGGGCGCGGGCTGTTTCCAGAGCATCCAGCGTACCACCGCCGTTGCCATCTCACGTTGGTCGCGCCGCAGGTGCCACTGCTGGGGCAACAGAATCCACACCCCGGGCAACAGAATCCACGCCGCCGGCTCCATCCGCACCTGCTCCAGTGGTAAGGTTGCCTTTGAATGACGATGACCAAACAAAATTGGATATGATGAAGGAATCCATGGTCTGGAAAATCACCAAAAAGTACAGCACCGCCCACACAACTCCGCCCACCGCCACATACAGACCAACTGCCCGACCCACTGGCCCATCCGAAGGTATTGTCACCAGAATGAAGAAAAAAATGCAGGAGTTTGGCAGTAGCAAAGGCAGTCAAAAAATTGACACCATTTTGGGTTGGGCAGATTCCCTGCGGTCGAAAATAGGGGAATCCGCCAGTATTCCCTTTGTGGATCCCATCTTGAATCTGGCAAAAGGCACCTGGAATGCGGCGCAAATTCTCTATCGTTTGGCGCGAACCCGCACCCCGGAACAG
Organism: Eubacteriales bacterium; assembly: GCA_044432765.1. Classification (GTDB taxonomy): domain Bacteria; phylum Bacillota; class Clostridia; order Oscillospirales; family Oscillospiraceae; genus Avoscillospira_A. The sequence continues at coordinate 1,444 of JAWXUJ010000209.1, forward strand.
GCCATCTCGCACCGCGATAAAAAGCGGTTACGGAAAGAACTGATGGACAGTTGCCTGGACGCAGTGGAGGGCTTGTCCGATTTAATCAATGAAATTTCAGAGAGAACAGGTTTTGATATTCCCTTTATGGGTGCCATCGTCAGCACTGCCACCAACACCATCAAACTGGGTAAAAATTGCCGTGAATTCCACCGACAACGGATGATTTTGGAAGACCGCGCCATGCAACGTGCCATTTTTGCCGGCAAATCCACCCCAGGTGATCAAAAACTGTTCAACGGCTCCATCTACACCCAAGGCGTAGAGGGCAGAGTGCGTGACGGTGCCACTGGCAATCGGAGAATGCGCACCGATGAATACGTCATTGCGGAAACCGCCAAAGCCAAACAAGAGGTGACCCTTCAACAGGGCATCATAGATGACTCCGCCGCGTCCAGAGAGAAAAAGGATGAGGCGAAAACCAAGTTGGACGAGGCAAAGGCCATCCTGTACGACATGAGCAAACGGCGAGAAGCTGACTTATTGGCAGAACTGGACCATATGAACGCCAACCGGGGTGAGCGATTGGGGTTTGACATCACGCAAAATGTGACGGGGATTATGGGTGCACTGATTTCCCTGGAGCCGACCATTGGTTCCCTTGCCAACAAGGCCTTAACGCGAACCAATGCCTTGATAAAGGACGGCAAATCCGTAGCACCAGTGGTGCAACAGGCCGTTCGGGGCAAGGGATGGTTCAACACCGACCGGAACAAGTCCGATAAAAACAAAGCCATAAGGCGACACAATTTGGCCATCGTCATGTATGACAACATCAAAGGTCTAAACCGATTCAATCTGGATGCAGAGACCGCCTCCGCCTATCGCACCACCGACGAATCCCTACAGCTGAGACGGAAGATGGAGCGGGTCAGAGTGGTAGACGAACGGTTGGGTTCCATGGATTTAAGCGACAAGGAAATGTTGCGGGCACCCACAGCCAACGCCGCCGTAGAGCTGATACGGCAGGGATTCTATCGCAATGGTGGCGGATGACCGCCAAGGAAAGGAATGTGAATTTATGAGTTTTCAAGAGAGCTTTCCAACGGCCCTATTGTCTGACAAAGAGATGGCTGCGGAATTGCAAATCATAGATGGCTACTACAAAACAATGGGGGTGGAAACCGTCATGGTGGATGCCAGCGAGCAGGTGGAACTGCCCATGTTACTGGCGATTTTGCCCAACGACAACGATGAAGTTGAGGAACCAAGGGTGCTTTCCCACTCCTTTCAACCCTCCGATGGGGAATTGGTGGATGGCACAAAATACTTCCAAATCTACGGCGAAACCCCGGTGGAGCACCTGGGCATTCCCCGCCTGGAGCTGTTAGAACTGGTCAACCTGTGCAATACAAACAGTCAAGGTACCATGGTACTTTTGCGGAAAAATGAAGGGCAAACCATGGTGTGTCTGCGCCACCTGTCCAACTTCCCAGTGACAGAGGTGATTTCCAAGACTGCATTTTTCGATATGCTGTCTGTGTTTGATGTGTTTTCCGCCATGGTGGAACTGCTGTTGGAACAACTGTCCCAGGGCAAAACACTGGAGCAGGCCCAGGAGATTTTGGGGATTTAAAGAAGAGAAAGGGGCGGAGATGCCTTGAAAAAACAACAGAAAATCGGGGTTGCTCTGACCCTGATTGTGGCCCTATTCGGTGGCCTGATGTTGGTCAACAACCTGTCACAGCAGGCAGTAGCCACCCAAAATGCCACCTTGTCCGCCGCCTACGACCAACTGATGGAAACCCGCCTGGCAGAGGAGAAAAAGTTGGAAGCCCAACTGCTCCAAGGTGAGGAAATAATCGTGCCGGCGGTGGAATCTGAGGAGGAGACCACGTTGGAAGACGTTGCCCAATCCATGGCAGAGGCGGTGGAGACGGTAGAAACCGTCTCTGTGACAGCCCCTCTGCCAGAGGCACCAGCA
>JAWXUJ010000210.1:0-3404 GCA_044432765.1 Eubacteriales bacterium
TCTGCTGTACTTCCAACGAAGCCACCATGCGTCACGGCATCCCCATGGCTGGTAACTTCCTGCAACAAGAAAACGTTGTCCTGACTGGTGCTTGCGAAGTCATCGTTGCCGACGTGCAATGTATCTTCCCCTCCCTGGGTCCTCTCTCCAAATGTTTCCACACCAAGTTTGTCACCACTTCTCCAATCGCTCGTATGCCTGAATCCACCTACATCGAGTTCCACGAAGAAAATGCCGGTGAAAACGCTAAGGAAATCATCAAGTTGGCCATCGACAACTTCCAAAACCGTAACCCAGACCTGGTCTACATCCCCGACATGAAGCAAAAGGCCACCGTTGGCTACTCTGTGGAAGCCATCAAGAAGTGCCTGGACGGCGTTACCAACTCCCACGTTGATAAGCTGAACTCCACTATGCCTCTGGTTGACGTTGTCAAGTCCGGTGTTCTCCGTGGCGCCGTTGCAATGGTCGGTTGTAACAACCCCAAGGTTCGCCCTGACACCGGTCACATCGAAATGATGAAGACCTTCCTAGAAAACGACATCATCGTCATCGTCACCGGTTGCGCCGCACAAGCTGCTGCAAAGGCTGGTCTCATGGACAAGGCCGCTGCTAAATACTGCGGTGAAGGCCTGAAGCGTGTCTGCAAACTGGTTGACATTCCTCCCGTATTGCACATGGGCTCCTGCGTTGACATCTCTCGTATGATGGTTCTGGCTGCTGATATCGCCAAGGACTGGGGCGTTGACATCGCTGACGTTCCCGTTTTGGGCTGTGCTCCAGAATGGATGTCCGAAAAGGCTGTCTCCATCGGCAACTACGTTGTCGCCACCGGTATTGACACCTTCTTGGCTGTTGACCCCTACACCAAGGGTTCCTCCGAGATGGAAGGTCTGCTCCAAGGCTCCGTCAAGGAGTGGGTCGGTGCAAACTACACCGTCGACCTGGATCTGGTCAGCCTGACCAACAAGATGATCGCTCGCATCGAAGAGAAGCGTGCTGCCATCGGAATCTAACTTTATAGTTAGGAGTTAGGAGTTAGGAGTTAGGAGTTGCGGAGCATCGGTTCCCAGTCTTTCCCCTTTCACCTTCCGCCTTTCACCAAAATTTAAAGAGGTATACCATGAAAATCGCAGTTACTGGCAAGGGCGGTGTGGGGAAAACCACATTGTCCTCTACGCTGGCACGGCTCTACGCCGATGAAGGTCGTGTGGTTCTAGCCGCCGACGTGGACCCGGACGCAAATCTAGGTCTGGCTCTTGGACTTTCCGAAGAGGAAGTCAACGCCATTGTCCCCATTTCCAAAATGAGAACCCTGGTAGAAGAGCGCACTGGCGCCACCCATGCCAACAAATTCTTCCGCTTAAATCCCCAAGTTTCTGATATCCCCGACACCTTTTCCAAGGATGTCCACGGCGTCAAGCTGTTGGTCATGGGCACCATCGAAACTGGCGGTAGTGGTTGCGTCTGCCCGGAACACGTCATGCTAAAATCCATTCTCTCCGCTCTGGTCTTCCGCAAGGACGACGTGGTGGTCATGGACATGGAAGCAGGTCTTGAACATCTCGGTCGTGGCACGGCAAGCTGTATGGATCAGTTTATCGTCGTCGTGGAACCAGGCGCAAGAAGCATCCAAACCTACGAAAAAGTCAAACAGCTGGCCGCCGATTTGGGCGTTGGCAAAGTCTCCGTGGTGGGCAACAAAGTTCGCTCCCAAGAGGATGAAGACTTTCTCAAAAGCCGGATTCCCGCCGAGGATTTGCTAGGGTTTATGCACTACAACGAAGAAGTCATTGACGCCGATCGCCGTGGCCTCTCTCCTTACGATGTCAGCCCCAAGGCCGTGGAGGAAATCCGCGCCATCAAGGAAAACATCGACAATGTTTCAAATATGAAAGGAATGAAATCATAAAATGGGATTATTTGATAGAGTATTCAGAGGTTCCGATGAGATGTTTGCCAAGGCAGAAGCCGACGTAAACGCTCTGGTCGCCGAACTGGGCACCTCTGCTCCTGTTACCATGCCTGGTACCGCCTACTTCCTGGCCTGTATCTACGCATACACTGGCAAAAAAGTCACCAACGCAGGTGAATTGCAAGAGTCTCTGGCTGACGTAAAGGCCATGATGCTCCGCGAATACAAAACCAAGTCCATCTTCTGCTCCGGTGTTGGCACTGCCATCGCCGCAGAAATGATTGAAGCTTGTAAATATGCTCGCTCCGAAGCTCCTTACGAAGGCACCGTCTACCACGGTCACTTCTTGGATGCTGAAGTTCGTGAACTGGGCGTTCCCCTGGTTACCCGCGACATCCCTGGCTTTGTCGTTATGATTGGCCCAGCTCCTTCCGACGAAGAAGCTGCTGAAACCATCAAGGGCTACCAAAGCCGTGGTATCTTTGTGTTCCTCATCGGCGGCATCATCGAACAGGCCGTTCGTATGGGCATCGGCATGGGCTTCCCTGTCCGTGTGGTTCCCGTGGGCGAAGACATCTGGTCTGTCGGTCACGTCATCTCCCTGGTTGTCCGTGCAACCATGATCTTCGGTGGCACCGAAGCTGGCGACTACGACGCATTCATGGACTACTCCATGGACCGTATCTTCGCTTTTGTCAACGCTTACGCTCCTGTCAACGACATCACCGTCGCTTGCGGCGCTGGCGCCATCAAGATGGGCTTCCCTGTCATCACCAACGACACCGATGATATGTGGGCTGTCCCCAAATCTTTGATCATCAACACCGACACCAAGGATTGGATTGAAACCTCCCTGGAAGCTCGTGACATCAAGATCAAAGTCACCACCATCGACATCCCTGTTGCATTCTCCACCGCTTTCGAAGGCGAAATCATCCGTAAGGCTGATATGCAAGTCGAAGTTGACGGCTCTCGTGTGGACTGCGGCGAATTGGTTCTTTCCAAAGAAGCCCACGAAGTCGAAGACCACGCCATCATCGTGGACGGCCCTGACTTTGACGAAGTTCCTGTCGGCTCTAAGATTAGCTTGACCATCACCGCAGAAGTCTACGGCAAGACCATGCAAACCGACTTTGAACCAGTTATGGAACGTAAGATCCACAACTTCTTCAACTGCATCGAAGGTGTCATGCACACCGGTCAACGTGACATGATCCGTGTCCGTGTCAGCAAAGCAGCATTTGACGCTGGCTTCCGCGCCAAGCACTTAGGCGAAGTCCTCTACGCAAAGCTGAAGAGCGAATATGACACCATCGTGGACAAGTGCCAAATCAAGATTTGCACCGTTGCCGAAACCAACAAGGAAATTCGCGCAATGGCAAACGAAACTTTCAACGTCCGTGACGAACGTCTGGAATCCCTGACTGACGAATCCGTTGAAGTCTTCTACACCTGCATCTTGTGCCAAGCTTTCTCCCCAAGCCACGTT
>JAWXUJ010000211.1:0-3402 GCA_044432765.1 Eubacteriales bacterium
TGGATTGGGACTTAGCAGCATCGCCTTCGCCGTATTGGGTTTCCAGGATGTTGAAGGAGGAGCCTTCAAAAGCAGCGCGGAAGCCTTCTTCACGGGAGACGCAAGAGGCGGTGGCGGCGTTGACGTTGACAACACCGATGTCACCAGAGGTGATGCCTTGTGCAGCCAGTTCAGCCAGCATGGTTTCGCCAGCGATGACACCAGCAGCGGTGTTGTCGGTGGAGAAGGTAGCTTCAGCGTCCACGTTTGCAGGGGAGTCAACGTAGACAATCTTGACGCCAGCAGCGATTGCTTCGTTCAGGGAAGAGGAGATTGCGTCAGGGCCGTTTGCAGCGACGATGATGGCATCAGCGCCACCGGCGACAGCGTTGTTCACAGCTTCAATTTGTTGTGCGTCGTCCTTGGTGTTAGGAGCGGCGAAGGTAACGGAAACGCCCAGTTCAGCAGCGGCTTCTTGTGCGCCTTCGTTCAGGGACACCCAGTGTTGGTCAATGGAGTCCATGGTGATCAGGGAGATTTGGATGTCACCAGAAGCAACAGTAGCTTCGGTGGTTGCTGCAGCACTTTCAGTGCTTGCGGTGGTGGTAGTGGTGCTAGCACAGCCTGCGAACAGGGACAGTGCCATTGCTGCGCCAGTCACGGCGGCAAACAGTCTTTTTTTCATGGATAAATTCCTCCTATTATTTGTAAACTGCCCAGCAGTTTGGATAACAAATTAACGATTTGTGGGGATGGTGAATCGTGCTTCGCGATTCGCGATTCACCATGCTCTTTTCATTTGAAATTATTTGGATTTCTTTATTTTGAAGCTGCCATTGCGGATGACAACGTCAAGAAGAACAGCGAAGGTAACGATGATACCGATGACCACACGTTGGATACCAACTTGGGCACCAATCATGTTCAGGCCGTTTTCCAGGACTTGCCAGACCAAAGAACCAGCCAAGGTACCCAGCAGGATGCCGGTGCCACCCAAGGGGGACACACCGCCGATAACGCCAGCGGCAACGCCGTACATTTCGTAGCTGAGGCCGGCTTCCATGTTGCCCATGCCAGCTTGTGCGCAGAGGATCAGGCCGACAACCCAGGAGCAGATGGCGCTGACCAGGTAGGTTTTGGTGGTGGTTGCGACCACGTTGACACCGGACAGTTTGGCGGCATCAATGTTGGAGCCGATTGCATAGATGTGACGACCGGTGCGGGTCTTGGACAGGATGAAGAAGAAGATTGCAAAAATCACCAGGGCAATCCAGAAGGTGTTATAGATACCAGCAGTTTGACCGTAGTAGAAGAAGTTTTGGAAGGCATCGCCCATTTCTTTGCCAATACCAGAGGTGATGGCGTCGGTGTTGCGGTTGCCGTTGACCATGTAAGCGATACCACGACCGACGAACATGGTGCCCAAAGTGGCGATGAAGGGAGGCAGTTTGAACTTGCCGACCAGTGCGCCGTTGATCAGGCCGATGACCAGGCAACAGACCAGTGCCACGGTGACAGCGATGACAGGGTGAACGCCCATGGTCATCAAAGTGGCGGAAATCATGGCGCTCATGGCGACCACGGAGCCGATGGACAAGTCGATGTTACCGGTGATCAGAACGTAGCTCTGTGCAATACCGATGAGCAGGTATTTGGAAGCAGAGCGGAGCAGGTTCATGTTGTTTTGAGAAGTGAAGACGGTGTTGTTGATCAGACCGAAGGCGATGTAGATCAGCACCAAACCAGCAAAGGCGGTGAGAGCAGCGCCCATGCCTCTGATTTCCAGAAGTTTTTTCATTGGATTTTTTGTATTCATTTTAATTCCCCTCTAAATTTCTTAAACTTTTTGTTCAAAGGATGTGGCAAGGGTCAGGATTTCGCTTTGGGAGGTGTTGCGAGCGTCCACTTCGCCAGTGATGCGACCGTCACACATGACGATGATTCTGTCGGCGAAGCCCATGACTTCTGGCATTTCAGAGGACACGAAGATGACGGCGATGCCGTTGTTTTTCAGCTTTGTCATAATGTTGTAGATTTCGACCTTTGCGCCAACGTCGATGCCACGGGTTGGTTCGTCGAAGATGACTACGCGGGAGTTCCGAGCTAGCCATTTGCCCACAACCACCTTTTGTTGGTTGCCGCCTGACAGGGAGCCTGCGTCCACGAGAACGTTGGGGGTTTTGATCATCAGGTCCTTTACGGCCTTGTCACAGAGGGTTTTTTCTTTGCCACTGTCCACAACACCCATTTGGTTACAGACCAAATCCAGATTGGGAAGGGCAAGGTTATCTTTGATGCTCAGTTTGGTGCAAAGGCCATCTTTTTTTCTGTCCTCCGGTGCCAACACGATACCATTTTTGATCGCGTCCTCAGGGCAACTAATTTTGATTTCCTTACCGTCCAAGATGAAGGTTCCACTTTCCTTAGGATCCACACCAAAGATAGCTCGGGTGGTCTCTGTCCGCCCAGCGCCCATCAAGCCTGCAAAGCCGATGATTTCGCCGGCATAGGCGGTGAAGTTGATATTCCGAACCAGTTTGCCAGCGTTCAGGTTTTTCACTTCAAAGACCTTTTCGCCTTTGTTACAAGCGCTTCTGGGGAATTGCTCCTTGATTTCACGACCAACCATGTTGGTAATGATTTCGTCCAAGGTCACATCCTTGAAGTTCATGTCGGTGATGTATTGACCGTCACGCATAATGGTGACGCGATCGACGATATGTTGCAGTTCTTCCAACCGGTGGGAGATGTAGACGATGCCACAGCCATCATTTTTCAGTTTGTGGATGATGCGGAACAGTTCGTCGATTTCCTTGGCGGTCAAGGCGGAGGTGGGTTCATCCATAATGAGGATTTTTGCGTTGGTGGACAGTGCCTTGGCAATTTCAACCATCTGTTGCTTGGAGACTGGCAGTTCAGCCACTTGTTGGGAGGGGCTGATGTCGATGTTCAGGTCATCCAAGATTTTCTTGGCCTCAGCCTCCATCTCTCCGTTTTTCAAGCCGAATCTGCCCATTTTTTCACGACCGAGGAAAATATTTTCCGCAACGGTCAAGTGTTTGCACATATTCAGCTCTTGGTGGATGATGGCTACGCCAACTTGCTGTGCTTGCTTGGGGGTCAGGACGTCATAGGATTTGCCGAAAATCTCCATTTCGCCAGAGTCCTTTGCGTGGACACCACTGAGGACTTTCATCAGTGTGGATTTGCCTGCGCCGTTTTCGCCCAACAGAGCCATGACTTCGCCAGATTTCAGCTCAAAATCAACGTGATCCAGAGCCTTAACACCGGGGAAATTCTTGACAATGCCGCGCATTCTTACAATAACTTCGTTCACCGAACACAACACACCTTTCCAAATAAATATTTGTTTTCGATTTATGTACCTATTATACCAAGGGAAACCACATAAAAAAAGGGGGG
>JAWXUJ010000212.1:0-3392 GCA_044432765.1 Eubacteriales bacterium
GCAGTCTTGCATAGGACATTTTCTTCACCAAGAACCCTTGGAACAGGCCACCACATAGGCCGTAGAGGATGGGTGGTACGGAGAACAAAGGATTGAATCCGTAACCGGAGAACAGGGTGCCAACGGCATCAGCGGTGAAGCCAACCAGTGCGCCAGCCAGTGGGCCAAAGAGGATGCCCGCCACAAAAACAGGCAAAGATTCAATGGAAAAACGACTGTAAGCACTAGGCATCAGGCCAAAAACACGACCGAGAACCACGCCCAGAGCTGCCAAAATGGCACAATATGTCAGTGTTTTTGTGGTCATGGTCGGCGCTGCCTTGACAGTCACCGTCTGTTGTTCGCTAAAAGTACGCATAAAAAAAGCCTCCTAAATAATATGGGAGGAGGTTACAATATGAAATTTCGTAGTGGTTCAACGGTTGTGCAAAAGCGGATGCGAAACAGCATCGCAGAGAACCCTCTCCTTCGACCGACGGCAACCTCCCATCCGCTCGGTACTTAACGCGCCATTTCTACTCAAACAAAGCCTGTTGAATTGATGTGATTTTGCAGTCCTACTTCACTGCTCTAAATCCCCCTTTTCTCTTATTCTATACTTTTTTATCGAAATGTCAACACTTATTTTAGGAAATCGAAAAAATAGACAGAAACGCCAAAAAAGCCCGCCAGTGGCGGGCTTTTTTTATGTATTTCGTTTGTTTCGATACTCGTTGGCGCTGACACCTTCCACTTTTTTGAAAGTGCGACTAAAGTGGGCAGTATCATTGTAACCCACCAGCTCGCCAATGTCTGCCACCCGCAATTTGGGGTCTAACAGCAATTCTTTGGCTTTTTTGATACGAACGGCGTTGAGAATGTCGTAAAACGACTTGTCCGTATGGCGATTCAGCAACTTGGAAAGGTGCCACTGGGACACGTAGCAGTGCTCTGCCACCATTTGGAGTGTCAGTTTTTGGTTGTAATTCTCGTCCATAAAGGCCAGGGCACCCCGCACCACAAAGCTGGCTGCAGCCTGCTCCTCTAGCACTGGTTTTTCCTCTGGTGGAAGACCTTTGAGTATGGTGGTCATGGCTTCGATGGCCTCCTGAATTTCGTCCATGCGGGACGGTTTGGTCAGCAGACGTACCACACCGAGGCGCACCGCTTCTTGGGCATAGGCAAAGTCGTGGTAGCCTGTTAAAATGGTGGCTTGCATCCGGGGCATCTCGCTTTTCAGCGCCGCCAACATGGCAAGGCCAGTCATATTGGGCATACAGATGTCTGTAAACAAAATATCTGGTTTCAGCTCTTGAATCAACTTCAAACCACTGGCCCCATCGTAGGCGGTGCCACAGACTTCACAACCGAACTGCTTCCAGTTGACCGCCCGTTGCATTCCCTCTACGATGATGGATTCATCGTCAATAATCATTACTTTGTACACAGTCATCACCCTTTATCTTTTTGTTACTACTAGATTAACCTTTCACCGCCCCCACTGTCAAGCCTTTTATGATATTTTTTTGTAATAAAATGTAAACCAATACCACAGGAATGACCACCAGCACCACAGAAGATGCCATCAAGCCGTAGTTGACACCGGCTTGGGAACTGATTTCGTTGAGCAACAAGGTGATGGTTCTCTCTTCGGGATAGCGAAGGAAGAAATTTTGGGTAAACAGATCGTTGTAGGACCAAAGGAAGGTGAAAATAGACACCGTGGCGAAGGATGGTTTTGCCACAGGGAAAATCACCTTGAAGAAAATCTGATAGACGCTACAGCCGTCCAAGAAGGCGGCCTCTTCCAAATCGATGGGCAATCCACGGATAAAGCCCATCAAAACGATGATGGCAAAAGACAAATTACCGGCAATCTGGGGCAGGATGGTTGCCAAGAGAGACAGCCAACGGTTGCCAGAACTGGCGATGCCCATGGCGACTTCCATGCGGAACACGGGGATGATGGTGGAGAACACTGGGAACATCATGCTGGCCACAATCAGGCCTTTGACAAAGTTCTTTCCCCGGAAGTTGTACCGCACCAAGCCATAGGCGGCCAGACCGGACAGAAGCACCACAACCAAGGTGACCGTAATGGAGATGATCAAGCTGTTGGTGTAGGCACTGGCAAAGTCGGAGCGTTCAAATGCGGTGACGTAGTTGTCCCAGGTGAAGGATGCTCCCATGGGGATAGAGAAGGAGTCGGTGCGGATTTCGCCCTTGACCCGGAAGGAATTCAAAATAACCCAGATAAAAGGATAGATGGTGGTCAACGCCCACAGACTGAGGACGCCATAGATGGCGATTTTAGAGGGCGCGAACTTTTTCTTATTCAAATTCATAATCGTTCCCCTCCCTTAATAGTCTGCTTCTTTGAAGACGGAATTTGCCGTTCTTGCAAAGATAATGCCCAACACCACAATGCCCACGGCAATGGCAGAGCCATAATCCACGTCGCCTTTGGTGAAGGTTTGATAGTACATATAGGTGCCGGTGAGCCAAGATTGATCCAGAGGCATACCCTTTGGCAACATAACCCATGGCAGGTCGAAGACCTTCAGCACTCCGGTGACTGCCAGAATCAGGCAGGTGCACATGGTGTTACGGAGCAAAGGCAGTGTGAGATAGCGGGTGCGCTTCAGGCCGTCGGCACCATCCAAATCCCCTGCCTCGTACATATCGGCGGAGATGTTGTTGAGACCAGTGACCAGAATCACAAAGTAGAAGCCCACATATTGCCAGATGATGGGCACCATCATGGTGAGGAAATACCGATCCATATCCTTGAAATCCAGGGCTTCTTCAAACCCAAACAGGCCGGTGAGCATTTGGTTCAGCATACCGCCTGGGTACATGAAAATCAAGTTGAACAACAGGCCAAGGGCCGTTGCAGAGATGACGATAGGGAAAAAGTATACTGTGCGGAAGAATTGGGCACCTTTGGTGATTCTGTCTACCAAAAGCGCTAAAATCAGGGCAATGCCCACCTCGAATACGATAGTGCAAAGGGTGAGGAGCAAGGTGTTGATAATCGCGGTTCGAATCAAAGGGTCGTTGACCATAAGGACGTAGTTTTCATACCAAACGTCGAGAAAACCGCTGGCGGGAGAGCCCAAGCCATCAATTTGCATCATACTATTGAAGATGTTTTGGATGAATGGATAGTAGAGGTAGACCGCCATAAAGATAAATGTGGGGATCAGAAACACCAGCAAAGGCCGTTTGTTTCGATAGACCATGGAGTTCATTGGAACACCGCCTTTTCATTGTTGTTTTGGCAAGAAATGGGGCTGTTACATCTCTGCAACAGCCCCATCCAGGTCTTGTTTACTTGGACAGAGAGGATGCAACGGCGTCTGTTGCGCTGATTTTACCAACGGCAACGTTCTTCACATTTGCGAACAAGTCTT
>JAWXUJ010000213.1:0-3369 GCA_044432765.1 Eubacteriales bacterium
AAGCGCACCTGCAACAAGGCAGTTTCCCCAGCTTTTTCCCAGGTTTGTGGTAATTTCAGAACATTTTGAAAAAGAATCTTCCAAACATCCTCCAGTGGCACCGCCAGACGACCAAGGGACAAGGCCATCATCCAGGCCAAAATCAGCCCCAGAGCCAAGCCCCAAATCCCCCAGATTTTTTTCCCAGTCACAGATTTCACCTCTTTCGTTATTCTCTCCATTGTATCACGCATTCCTGTTTTTTGCAACAAAAAACCGCCCTTTCGGGCGGTTTTGGTTTAGAAACTCTCTTCTAAATTTTCAGAAACAGAAGCCAAGTTGATGGATTTGAGCATATCGTTCATGGAGTTTTGCAACACACCGTAGAACTTGCGGACGTTGCAACTTCCTGTGGCGTTGCGGTTGCAGACACCGTCTTCCAGGCAACGGCTCACCGCCAGGGTGTTTTCCATGGTGAACACCACGTCGTATAGGGTGATTTCCGCGGCGGGTTTTGCCAGGTAGAAGCCACCGGCGGTGCCGCGTACGGCCTCAACCAAGCCGGCTTCCCGGAGTTTTTTCATAATGCCCACCACGAAGTTTTTGGACACACACATATATTCCCCAATCTCTGCCGCAGAGGTGGTGCGGTTGGTGTGGGTCAAGTACATCAGGCATCGCACTGCATAGTCTGTGGTAATATTGAGCTGCATTCTGGTTCCTCACTCTACTGTTACAGATTTTGCCAAATTTCTAGGCTTATCCACGTCGCAACCCTTCAACAGTGCCACATAATAGGAAAACAGTTGGAGTGGAATGATGGACAAGCTGGGTTGGAACAAGGGGTCACCGTCAGGCAAGATGATGGCGTTGTCCACATATTTTTCGATCTCCGTCTTCATGGAAGCGGTGGTCACACCCAAGACGTCACCGCCCCGGGCTTTGACCTCTCGGACGTTGGACATGGTTTTGTCGAAGAGGCGTTGGTTGGTGGCAAGTGCCACGATTAGGGTGCCGTCTTCGATGAGGGAGATGGGGCCGTGCTTCAGCTCACCAGCTGCATAGGCCTCTGAGTGGATGTAGGCGATTTCTTTCAATTTCAGGCTACCTTCCAGGCAAGTTGCGCTGTCCAGGTTGCGACCGATGAAGAAGACATCTCGGTTGTTGAAGTATTGAGAGGCAAAGTATTGGGTGGCCTCGATGGAGGATTCTGTGAGAATTTCCTTGACTTTACCTGGCAGTTCCAACAGCTCTGCCAGCAGTTGGTTCCGGCGCGCTTCATCCATGGTGCCCAGCTCTTGGGACATGAACAGTGCCAACAGATAGACCACGGACAGTTGGGTGGAGTAGGCCTTGGTGGTGGCAACGGCGATTTCGGGGCCTGCCCAGGTGTAAATCACGTCATCTGCCAGCTTGGCAATGGCGCTGCCCACCACGTTGACGATGGCAAGGGTGCGCGCGCCGCGGGCTTTGGCCTCTTTGAGGGCCGCCAAGGTGTCGGCGGTTTCGCCGGATTGGGAGATGATGATGACCAGGGCTTTCTCCCCCAAAACCGGGTCGGAGTAGCGGAATTCGGAGGCCATGACCGGCTCCACTGGGATTTGGCAGGTTTGTTCAATGATGTATTTTGCCTGAACACCCACGTAATAGGCAGAGCCACAGGCCACAATGTAGATGCGGTTCAGATTTTCTAGGTAGGATTTGTCCAGCTTCAAATCGTCCAGAACCACTTTGCCCTCTTTAACCCGGGGGAAGATGGTGTCGGACAGAGCTTTTGGTTGTTCGTGAATTTCTTTCAGCATAAAGTGGGCATAACCGCCCTTTTCCGCATCAGAAAGTTCCCATTCCACGTATTCCGGAGTTTTGGTGACTCGGTCGCCGGCACCGTCGTAGAAGTGGGCGTTGCGGTCGGAGAAGACCACCATGTCGCCGTCGTTGAGATAGCACACGTTGCGGGTGTATTTCAAAATGGCGGGGACATCGGAGGCGATGTAGTTGCAATTTTCACCGAAGCCGAAGATGAGAGGGCTGTCTTTCTTCACGGCGATGATGGTGTCGGGGTAGTCCTTGCACATGATGCCCAAGGCGTAGCTCCCCTCCATCCGCTCGGTGGCCTTGCGGACGGCGGTTTTAAAATCGAAGCCTTGGTCATAAAAATGTTCCACCAGGTTGGCGATGACTTCCGTGTCGGTTTCAGACTGGAAGGTTTTGCCCAGTGCTTGGAGCTTTTCTTTCAGACTTTGGTAGTTCTCGATGATGCCATTGTGCACCACCACGATTTTCTCTTGGTCTGCCATATGGGGGTGGCTGTTTTCGTCCGAGGGCATACCGTGGGTTGCCCAGCGGGTGTGCCCGATGCCCATGGCACCGGGCATGGCCTTGCCACCTTCCACCTTGTCAACCAGGTTGGACAGGCGACCTTTGGACTTGGAAACCGCCAACTGGCCTTTGTTCATAATACAAATGCCTGCAGAGTCATAGCCACGGTATTCCAGTTTGGACAGGCCGTCCAACAAAATAGGTGCCGCTTCCTCAGCACCGATATAACCAACAATTCCACACATAAATTTGCTCCTTTCGCACGGCTGCTAAAAAATGCTTGTCTGCCCCATAGGCGGATCGAACAAGTTCGACCAGTGGCGAAGGGCTTCCCCGCCACCTTCTATGAGGGCATTGGCTCCTTGGGAGCCGTTGTCATAGACCAGAACTCTGGACCATTGTTTTCTTAAATTTTCCGAGGCACCTTGCCACGTTCCACCCGCACCATATCGCGGTTCCACCACCACAGCCACGTTTGGCAAGCTGTGGATGTAGCCGTTCCGTTGATGGGCTCTGGGGGTGGTGAAGGGCAAATCAAACCCTTCTGCACTGACCACCAGGTGGCCTTTTTCCGCCAAATCCAATCGCCCTTCCAACTGGTCGGGGACGAAGATGACGGCTTTTCCTCCGCCTTTCTCACAGCCCGCCAGTGCCACGGAGTCAATGCCGTTTGCACCGCCTGTGACCAGGGTATGCCGTTGAAGGCCAATCAATTCTCCCACATCTTCCGCAAAGGTTCGTCCCTCAGGTGACGGTCTGCGGGAGCCTACCACCGCCACACAGTCGCTGTTCCATAGGGACAAGTCCCCTTTTGCGAAAAACACCGGCGGGCGACGGTCGCCCCATTTGTCCCAGATGGATTTGGGGTAGCTGGGATTGGAACGAGTGACCACGGTGATGCCCAATCGGGCGCAACGGTCTAAGTAGCAATCCAAGGCGTATTCCCGGCTGAGGAGAAAGCAGATATACTCCGCCATGTCCTTGCCATACCCATAGTGCATCAGAGATTTGATGGTGACGTGACCATCTTCCTCCATCTGGGGATATGCGGAAATCCGCTTGGAAAGTTCC
>JAWXUJ010000214.1:0-3360 GCA_044432765.1 Eubacteriales bacterium
CACACCAGCCACTAAGAAGTCAGAGGAAAAACCAAACCCTCCACAAAAATTTGAGCCATACCAAGGAATCATCCGAAAAAAGGGGACAGGCTGTGTCAGCCAGATTGGAGAACATTTATGGGAGGGGCGATATTCGCCAAGGCTACCCGACGGCAAACGGTGGAGCAAAAACGTCTACAGCAAGACAAAAATGGAGTGTGAGGAAAAATTATCCCACCTAATCGTGGATATGAAGGCCGAAATTTTAGAGCAAAAGCAGTCAAAAATTGTATCGCAATAAACAAAGATAAGGCCAAAACCGTGAAAAACCAGAATTGGAACAGAAAAATTCCAATTCTGGTTTTGGCCCTGTATATGGTAGTTTATGTGGTCAACGGATTTTGCGGAAAATTGTACTTAACTTTTTAAGCATAAAAACAAAGAAAAAGTTGCTAAAATCAATGATTTTAGCAACTTTTTTGGTGGAGACTAATGGACTCGAACCATCGACCTCTCGCGTGTGAGGCGAGCGCTCTAACCAGCTGAGCTAAGCCTCCGTTTTTCAGAGCAGAATTATTATATCACATTTCTGGAAAATTGCAAGTGTTTTTTGTATTATTTTATATTTTTTTTAAGAGGGCGAGAAATACGACGAAACAAGGAGGTGAAAATGATGACAACTGGTGAAAATAGACAAAATTCATGGAGGGCAATCCACACAAAATGCTGGAACCATGATACATGGGGGTAAAATCAGCGAAGGCGGGAAAGTGCTCAAAATGGTCACACCAGGGGACAGTTGTGTTCGTCTCTACAGGTTTAAACGGGGCGTTTTTTGTGCGACTCCGTTTTGGTGGTTTTTCTGGAATAAATTGGGTAATTCCTAAAATTCACTGGTTGTTCACAAATCTTGTCATTTTTTACTTGACACAGGCGAACAATGTATTATAATAAAGTAATATGGCATAATTATGAGGTGAAACTATGAGCCTTTCTATCGGAATCGACATTGGTTCTACCACGGCAAAAGTCGTGGTGATGGACCAGGGAAAACCGCTGTTTCATTGCTATGAACGGCACTTTTCTCAGGTTCGTCAAAAGACCATTGAAATTATGGGTCGCCTTGGCGACATTGTGAAAGATCGTCCCTTTACCGTCTCCATCGCTGGCTCTGCTGGTTTGGGTATGGCGAAAGCGGCGGGGGTTTCCTTTGTCCAAGAGGTCTTCGCCACCAGTGAATTGGTGCAAAAACGAATCCCTGACACCGACGCTGTCATTGAGCTTGGCGGCGAGGATGCAAAAATCCTGTTTTTCGACCGGAACGGTGGGTTTGAAGAGCGGATGAACGGCTCCTGCGCCGGTGGCACCGGTGCATTCATCGATCAAATGGCAACCCTTTTGGCGGTGGAGCCTTTGGAACTGGACAGATTGAGTTTGGAACACCAGTGCATCTACACCATCGCCTCTCGCTGTGGTGTCTTCGCCAAAACCGACATCCAACCTCTGTTGAATCAAGGTGCAAACAAGTCGGATATTGCCGCCAGTATCTTCCAAGCTGTGGTGGATCAAACCATCACCGGCCTGGCGCAAGGACGGAAAATCAAAGGTAAAGTTCTGTTTTTGGGTGGCCCACTCCACTTCTTCAAGGGACTGCAACAACGGTTTGTGGAGACCTTGGGATTGGACGAGGAAAGCGCCATCTTCCCAGATTACGCCCTCTATGCGGTGGCATTGGGCGCTGCCCTCTATGCCACCGAAGAGGGAACCACCGTCACCTATGATCAACTGATGATGCAACTGGAAAATGCCGTGGACGACAGCGTATCCGCCCTGCGGTTGCCTCCACTGTTTGCATCTCAAGCGGAATACGATGTGTTCCAACACCGTCACCAACAGGCTAAGGCGGTCTATGGAGACATGGAATCCTACGACGGCAAGGCCTATCTGGGCATTGACTGTGGCAGTACCACCACAAAATTAACGTTAATTGGTCAAGACGACCAGATTTTACATACCTTCTACAGTTCCAACCAGGGCAATCCAGTGGAAATTGTCAAAGAACAGTTGACCGTCCTCTACGAGAAGTGCGGCGACCGCATCACCATTGGCGGTAGCGCCGTCACCGGCTATGGCGAGGAGCTGATTAAAAACGCATTCGACCTGGATTTGGGCTTGGTGGAAACCATGGCTCATCTGCGGGCTGCCAGTCACTTCAATCCCCAGGTAGACTTCGTTCTGGACATCGGCGGGCAGGACATCAAGTGTTTCAAAATCCGCAACGGCGTCATCGACAACATCGTTCTAAACGAGGCCTGTTCCTCCGGCTGTGGCTCCTTCATCGAAACCTTCGCCAAGTCCATGGGCTACGATGCCCCTAGCTTTGCGAAAAAAGGACTATTCGGTCAAAACCCTGTGGATTTGGGCTCTAGATGTACGGTTTTCATGAATTCCTCTGTGAAGCAAGCCCAAAAAGAGGGCGCACAGATTGAGGACATCTCTGCGGGACTGTCCATCAGTGTCACCAAAAATGCAATTTACAAGGTCATCCGGGCTGTGTCCAAAGACGATTTGGGCGAGAACATCGTGGTGCAAGGCGGTACCTTCTTAAACGATGCCATTCTCCGTGGTTTTGAGCAGGAAATTGACCGGGACGTCATTCGCCCTGAAATCTCTGGCCTGATGGGTGCCTACGGTGCCGCCCTCTATGCCAAGGAACTGGCATTGGAGTCCTCCGCCATCATGGGACTGGAACAGTTGAAAACCTTCCAGCATCGCTCTCAGACCACCAACTGTGGCATTTGCACC
Organism: Eubacteriales bacterium; assembly: GCA_044432765.1. Classification (GTDB taxonomy): domain Bacteria; phylum Bacillota; class Clostridia; order Oscillospirales; family Oscillospiraceae; genus Avoscillospira_A. The sequence goes on from JAWXUJ010000214.1 coordinate 2,785, forward strand.
AACAACTGCAACCTGACCATCAACATCTTCGAGGGGAACCGGCGGTACATCTCCGGCAACCGCTGTGAAAAGCCTCTGGGCAAAAAGGGAACTTCGGATGTGCCCAATATGTTTGCTGGCAAGTTGGAGCGGATTAAAGCGCTCCATGGTGTGGATGGTGGTCGTGGCAAAATCGGTATCCCCCTGGGACTGAATATGTACGAAAACATCCCCTTCTGGCATGCCTTCTTCACCCATTTGGGATTCGAGGTGGTGCTCAGTGACGTGTCCTCTCGGAAAATCTATCGCATGGGGCAGGACACCATCCCTTCCGATACGGTCTGCTACCCCGCCAAGTTGCTCCATGGTCACATGGTCAATTTAATGGACAAAGGGGTCACCAAAATCTTCTACCCATGTATGCCCTACAGCGTGGACGAAAAACAGGGGGACAACCACTACAACTGCCCTGTGGTGGCCTATTATCCTGAACTTCTTGCCGCCAATATGGACGATTTGAGTCATGTGGCCTACTACGATGGTTACTTTGATATGGGGCGCCGTCGGGAGTTCCCCAAAAAGATTTGGGAGTATTTC
>JAWXUJ010000215.1:0-3354 GCA_044432765.1 Eubacteriales bacterium
GGCATCGGTTGGTGCCCCATCCCAGAACTTTTGGGCTTTAAAACCCTGTTCACCGGGGATGTCAGTGGCAACATCAGCTTGAAATTCACCTGTCCCAACAACTGGGAGAGCACAACTGCTGCCTCTTTTGCAGGCCGGTTGATGCGGTTCCGCGTCCTGCGAGCCGATAACTGCTACATGATGCCCAGTCTGCACACCATGCCCATTGTGGAGGACTTGAAGCTGTCCTACGGCTACGGCGACCACTGGCTCACCCCTCAACGGGTGCAGACGCTCTGTGGCACCACAGTCACAGACCAGGGACGCAATTTGATGACGGAAAAGGGTTTTGATATCTTTTCTCCACTGCCCTACGGCGGGGAAGGGGTCTATTTGGGCTTCGACCGGAAGTTTGAAAGTGGTCCCATCAGTATGTTCTTTCAGATGAAGCGGTCAGGCCGGTTTGCCGGTTTGCCCCTTCGTTTTGAATACTCCAACGGGCAAGGGTTCACCCCGCTGAAATTGGTGGACCATACCAACGGCCTCCAACACCCCGGGGTGATGCAATTTATGCCACCGGCGGACTTCCGACCACAAGAGGTGGAAGGTGTGCGCCGCCATTGGTTGCGGATTTTGCTGGATGGGCAAGGTACCATCGATTACCGCCCTGTGGTGGAGCAAATTCTCATCAACAGCGTTCAAATCCAAAATGTGGAAACCCTCCAGGCGGAGTCCTTCTTCTTGGAGGAAGTGGCTCCCAATATGGAATTCCCCTTGGGGGTGGACAACATCCTAAACGCCCAGGTCTACGTCAATGAAACCAGATTTTTAAGCCCAGGGGAAATGAAATCCATGATGGCAAAATGCCCAGAGCGGGTTCGGGTGGAATACGATTTTCTGGGTCAAATCAGCCGGTTTGGTGTTCTGTGGGACGAGGTTTCCGACCTTAGAAGCGCCACCGCCAGTGACCGGATTTATCTTCTGGATCGGATGGCGGGAACCATTCGCTTTGGCGATGGTGTCCATGGCAAAATTCCTTCAGAACGGCAAGACGTGGCCTTTGATGTCAGCATCCGTCGCTGTAGCGGTAGCGCTGGCAACCTGGCAGCTGGCTCCATTCAAGATTCCACCGCCGGGATTCTATATGTCCAGGGCATCAACAACCCCACACCCACTTACGGTGGCTGCGATTTGGAATCCCTTGGCCATGCCTATGACCGGGGTGCAGACATTGTCAGCAGTCGCAATCGGTTGGTGAGCCGCCAGGACTACATCCGATGCGCCACGGCCTATTCTGACAACATTGCCCAAGTGGCCTGCCTGCGAAACCGGGACTTGGCAGGCAATGAGCTGGTGGGGCATATGCTCCTGATTCTGCTCATGCGGGATTGTTGTGAGGGCGCGCCATCTTTCCCTAGTGTCCAAGAGGGCTTGAAGCGGAAGATGATGGAACGGTGCGAACTGACCTGTAGCCATGAGGATTTAGAGATTGTAGAGCCTATCTACGTGGAAATCAACGTGGAAATCTGGTTGACCCTCTCCGATGCCAACGGCGCTTTTGATGTGCAAGCACAGATGAAACAGCTCATCTCCGACTACCTCCAACCTGTTGCCTCGGACACAGGAAAAGGGTGGAACATCGGGGAATTGCCTCAGGAGAAAAACATCTCCTTGTTGCTACAATCCGTCCACTTCCAGGGGCGTATTCGCCACATCATCGCCACAGCCAAATATTTTGACCATACTGGTGCCCACGAGTGCGCATTGGATGACCTGAAGGGCAATTCTGTGATGATTGGCTTCAGTGGCACCCACAATATTCACATGGAATTGCCAATGGAGGGAGGTTGATTATGCTATACAGCAAAACAGATCCAATCAAGGACTATGAAGAATTGCTACGAGAGGCAATCGGTCAAATCCCCATCTATAGTGAGCAATGGACCAACTTCAACCCCTCTGACCCTGGCATCACCATTCTGGAAAACCTGACGGCTTTCCAGGTGCTTCAACAGCGAAGCATCGACAAAGTCAGCGAGAAAACCCAACGCAATCTGCTGAAACTGGTGGGCTTTCAGGCAACGGAGAACAGTGCCAGCAAAGTCCCCCTGCAAATGCCACCCAACTCTGGGGACATCACCTTGCCTGCCCACAAAAAAATGCAGGTCGGTGGCATGGTGTTTGAAACAGGGAAGCCAATCCGTCTGCGGGATGCCAATCTGCGCGCCATCTATCGGACGGAACACAACCGGCTTGCCGATGTGACACCCCTATTGAGCCACAAACTGCCCATGTCGGTTGCACCTTTTGGTGAACGATGTGAAGTGGGCAATGGGCTTTATTTCGCCTTTCAGCAGTTGCCACCAGTGGGCAAGGCCTTGACCCTCTATGTGCAAACTGAGGATCGTTGGCAACGAAATCCCTGGAAAGAGGGGGAAATCCCACCTTTTGCCGTGATTTCCTGGGAAGTCTGGACGGAGATCGGTTGGCAATCAGTCAAGGTTTTGGACAAAACTGGCTACTTTATGCAAAACGGAAAAATCACCCTCATTATGCCAGACAGTCCCGTTACCACAGGCGTTCCCCAAGTCGAGGGCTATGTGGTGCGCTGTGTGCTGGCGGAAAACCACTACGACATCCCACCTCAAATTCACGCAATCTTCGACAATGTGTTTGAAGTGCGTCAAAAAAACACCCTGGCGGCCTCCTTTGCCAAAGGTGGCAACCGGGTGACCATCCGCAGTGCTATGGTGGACGACGACCTATACCAAGTCTTTGTCCGGGAAGAAGGGGAGGACTGCTATCGGATGTACCGCAATGGTGGCAACACTGCCAACCCAGGCCGGCATTTCCGGGTGCGTCAATCCAAAAAGGGCAAATTGGTTCTGGAATTTGACAAGCAGACCTATGGCTACGGTCCCGCCAGTGGCGCGGACTCTGTGCGGGTGGTCTGCTACACCGCCCAGAGCGTCAACTGGCGGAATTTGGGTAAAGTCTATGGCTATGATGACCAGGTGATTGACATCGCCAACGTGGCAAAAATCATTCCAGAACACTTCCAACTGCTGGTGGAAAAAGAGGTGAAAGGCCAAGCGCCTGCCTACTACTTCTGCCAACCAAATGCAACCGCCGAGGACACCTTGGGATATACCGTTCATTCAGAGCGGGGCAAAATTGAAATTTACAACCCTGGCATGGGCGGGGTGTGCAACGTATACTTGGCAGACTGCGCCGTCACCCTGGGGGCAGAGGGCAACCTTCGCTCTGGCAATGTGTTGACCACCACCCCCACCAAGGAGTCTGGTGAAGCGCCCATTTCCTTCCTCAGTCTGGGTTGTGGCGTTGGCGGCACCTCCTATGAGGACACCAAAAAGC
>JAWXUJ010000216.1:0-3338 GCA_044432765.1 Eubacteriales bacterium
TCCAAATTTGCCATGGAGGTCTTGCCGTGCATCAGTTTGGAGGCGTAGGTGACGGTGCCACCGTAGGCCTGGCAGATGGCCTGGTGTCCCAGGCAAACCCCGAAAATGGGGAATTTTGCCCCCAGTTTTTCAATGACCTCCATGCAAATCCCCGCATTGGTGGGGTGGCCGGGGCCGGGGGAGAGGAAGATGGCTTTTGGGTTTAAATTTTCGATTTCCGAGATGGTGATTTGGTCGTTGCGCACCACCTGGATGTCTGGCTCCATGGAGCCTATGAGCTGGTAGAGATTATATGAAAAACTGTCGTAGTTGTCAATGAGTAAAATCATAGGTTGATGCCTCCCTCAGCGGTTTTCAATGCTTCCACCACGGCTTTGGCCTTGTTGATGCACTCTTCGTGCTCTTTTTCCGGGACGCTGTCGGCTACGATGCCGGCACCGGAGCGGATGAAGACTTTACCGTTTTTGGTGAAGGCCAATCGGATGGCGATGCAGGTGTCCAGGTTGCCACTTAAATCCAAGTAGCCGATGGCACCGCCGTAGATGCCCCGCTTGTTGTCCTCCAGTTCGTTGATGATCTGGCAGGCGCGGAGCTTTGGAGCGCCGGACAATGTGCCGGCGGGGAGGATGGAGTCCACCGCGTCGATGGCATCTCTGTCCTCTGCCAAAATGCCCTTGACAGTGGAGCCAATGTGCATCACATGGGAGTACCGCTCGATGGACATATATTTTTCCACTTCCACAGAGCCGATTTTGCTGATTTTGCCGATGTCGTTCCGCCCCAAATCCACCAGCATATTGTGCTCGGCGATTTCCTTTTCGTCGGCTAGGAGTTCGGCCTCCAGAGCCAAATCCTCGGCCTCGGTGTCCCCACGACGGCGGGTGCCTGCCAGGGGGAAGGTGTACAGGGTGGAATCCTCCAATTTCACCAGGGTTTCGGGGGATGCACCGGCGATTTCCACGTCGTCACTGGAGAAATAGAACATATAGGGGGAGGGGTTGGTGGTGCGCATGACCCGGTAGGTGTCCAGAAGACTGCCCTCCACATCGGCTTCCAACCGGTTGGACAGCACCACTTGGAAGATGTCTCCCTCGTAGATGTAGTCTTTGGCTTTTTTCACCATATTGCAGAATTTTTCCTGGGAGAACAGGGGTTTGATGTCGCTTTTTAGCTTTAAAGGTTGGTTTTTTGCCATGGAACCGGTGGCGATCAGTTGGGCCATGGCCTTTAGTTCGGAAACGCCAGCATCGTAGTTGGCCTCCAGGTCATCGGTTAGGATGTTGACGATGAGGGAGACTTTTTGTCGGTAGTTGTCGAAGGCGATGATTTTTTCAAAGAGCATCAAGTCCATGTCCTTGAAGTGTTCTTCGTCCTTGGCATCCAGTTGGAGGGTGGGTTCGCTGTACTGGATGTAGTCATAGGCAAAGTAGCCCACCAGACCGCCGGCAAAGGGTGGCATTTGGGGGAGGCGCGGGGCTTTGTTTTCGGATAGCAGTTGGCGAAGGGCTTGGCGGGGATTTTCAAAGTAGGTGTTGCGCACGTCCCCCCGGGTGATGGTGGTGATGCCCTCGGTGGCGGTGATTTCCAAAATGGGGTCGTAGCCCAGGAAGGTGTACCGCCCCCACATTTTGGAGTTTTCTGCACTTTCAAACATAAAACAGTGGTGGCTGGCCTTTTTCAGCCGGCGGAGCACCACCATAGGCGACAGCATATCGCTGAAGATTTCCAATTTCATGGGAATCCGTTGGATGGATGGGTCGGAAGCCAGTTGGATGGCCTCTTCATAACTGGGATAAATCATAGGGTACCTCCTGAAAATATGTGTACAAACAAAAAAACCGCCCACGAGTGAATGAATCACCCAAGGACGGAAAAGACCGCGTTGCCACCTTGATTCGTGGAAAAACCACGCACCTTTGCGAAATTCTAACAAATTTCTCACCCGTGACGTGGGTGCTACGTCGCAGAATACTCAGCACATTGCCTTTGACTGCGCCCTCAGTGGTCCATTTAACGGCCTGCGTTCTACCGGGTTTCCAGCGTCCCCAGCTCTCTGAAAGTGCACAGCGGTTTTTATCTCCACTTCAACGGTTTGTTGTATTAAATTATCACTATGATACACCCTGGCGCCCCATTTGTCAAGAATTTTTTTCAATCCAATATGCCCAACGAGAAAATCATTGGAATATTGCCCCATTTGTGATATAATATGGAGAAATCAACCATTTAGGAACAGGAGGTGGGCATATGAAAAAGGAATTGGAAATTTTAAGATTTTACTGCTTTTTGTGTGTGGTTTTGCAGCACATTTTAGGTTCTTATATCACCCTGCATATCACCTATGAGACTTCGGTGGTGCTGGGGATTCTTTTTGTGCTGATTAAATTTTCCGTTCCCTGTTTCTTTTTCATCAGCGGGTTTGTCTCCTTTCAAAGGCCGGTGGAGGAATTTTCCTGCGGCAAGTTTTTGAAGCGGAGAACCCTTTCTCTGTTGGTGCCCTATCTGGTGTTTGGGGTGATTTTCACTTGGTGGAAGGAACTGCCCCTGTTTTCTCTGGATTTTCTGCAAAAATTGGTCACCGGGCAAGTCCATTACCACACTTGGTATGTGTTCACCCTGGTGCTACTCTACCTGGCGATGCCCCTTGTGGTGGCGTTGTTTCGGTGGTTGGAAACAAGGTCAAAGACCACCGCTCTGGCCTTGGTTCTCTGCTGTGGCGCCCTGCTCTACTTGGCCTATCCCCTGTTTCAAAATGTGCCAATTCTGGGCTACTTGTTCTATGAAAAAGGAACGTGGAACCCCTGTTACTACCTGCCCTATTTTCTCGTGGGGGCACTGGTGTCTAAGGGGTATGACAAGGTGGCCTTTGGGAAAAAATGGCCTTTCTTTGCCCTCTGTACCGGGGCGACTTTTGCAAACAGCCTGTACTGCCTCATCGAGGCCAGCAACGGCAAAATCAATCTGAATTTCGTGCCCACCATCTCCCTTTCCAGTTATCTCCTGTCCTTTTCCTTCATCTTCTTAGGACTGTGCCTGGCGATTTTCTTGGAGCGGGTGGAATTTGTGGCAAAACCAGCCGTTTGTCTGGCGAAATTCACCTTTATTGCCTATTTATATCACACATTATTTATGGAACTGTTGAACAAGCATATGCAGGAGTTGCCCTATACCGTGAAGTATCTGTCCATGTTCCTCCTGACCACCTGCCTGTCCTTGGGGGCGGGCTACCTCTGGAATCTGGGACAAAACCTGTGGAAAAAACGTAAAAAGGCATAAAAAACGACCCGAAAGGGTCGTTTTTTATTTAATATTTTCCGTTGGAGCCACAGATCATGATT
>JAWXUJ010000217.1:0-3323 GCA_044432765.1 Eubacteriales bacterium
GGCACTACGTCCAAGGCTCCATCGATGACCCTGCCAGCCGTGAAAAACTGGTGGCTGAAACCGTCAGCACCTTCGGTCGCATCGACATCCTAGTCAACAATGCCGGCGTTGCCCCGCTGGAACGGAAAGACCTGTTGGAATTGGGCGAGGAGAGCTTCGACCGGGTGGTGGGCATCAACACCAAGGGCACCCTGTTCCTCACCCAACTGGTGGCAAAGCAGATGATTGCCCAGGAAAAAATCTTCTTGAGCAAAGGCCACATTGTCAACGTTGGCTCCTGCTCCGCCGCCGTATCCTCCACCAGTCGTGGGGAATACTGCATCTCCAAGGCCGCCGTCTCCATGACCACCACCCTGTTCGCCGACCGACTGGCAGATGAGGACATCGTGGTCAACGAAGTGCGCCCCGGCGTGATTGCAACGGATATGACCTCTGTGGTCACCTCCAAATACGACAAAATGTTTGCAGACGGTGTGTTCCCCATTCGCCGTTGGGGCACCCCCGAGGACGTGGCAAACATGGTCGCCATCTTTGCATCGGACAAAGTGCGCTACACCACCGGCAACGTGGTGGACGTAGACGGCGGTTTCCACATCAAACGTCTGTGAGGTAACTCTATGGACACCATTAAAATTTTAAACCACACCATTCCCATCATCGCCGTGAACACGGTGGTGGTGGGCAGTGGAGCAGCCGGCTACAACGTTGCGGACAGCCTGTTGGCAAAGGGGCACACCGATGTGGCTCTGGTCACCGACCACCGCAAGGCCGGCACCTCCCGGAACACCGGTTCCGACAAACAAACCTATTACAAACTGTCCCTGGCTGGTGACACCCCAGACAGCGTGGCAGATTTGGCGCAAGTGCTCTTTCAAGGCCGTTGCGTGGACGGCGACATCGCCCTGTGCGAAGCCTCCCTTTCCGCCCAGGGATTCTACAAACTGGTGGGACTGGGCGTACCATTCCCACAAAACGGCTACGGCGAGTACGTGGGCTACAAAACCGACCACGACCCCAGCAAGCGTGCCACCAGTGTTGGCCCCTACACCTCCAAAATCATGACCGAGGCACTGGAAAACAGCGCCATCCAACGAGGGATTATCCTCTATGACAACCACCAGGTCATCCGGATTTTGACCAACAAATCCAAAAGCCAAGTTCTGGGCTTGCTCTGCCTCAACACCGACCCCAAGGCCGGATGCGCCTACACCTTGTTCCGGGCAAAAAACGTGGTGTTTGCCACCGGCGGTCCTGCCAGTATTTACGCCGATTCCGTCTATCCCCAAAGCCACTTCGGTGCCAGCGGTCTGGCCTTTGAAGCCGGTGTTCTTGGCAAAAATCTCACCGAATGGCAGTACGGCATGGCCTCCGTCAACCCTCGTTGGAACGTCTCCGGCACCTATATGCAGGTGTTGCCCAAATTCATCTCCACCGATTCAGACGGCAAAAACCCCCGGGAATTCCTCCTGGATTTCTTCACCGACATAGGGGATATGCAGTCTAAAATCTTCCTAAAGGGCTACCAATGGCCCTTCGATGTTCGGAAGATTGACGGTGGCAGTAGCATCATTGACATTCTGGTCTACATGGAATCCGCCCTCCAAGGCAGACGGATTTTCCTGGACTTCCGTGAAAATAGCCAAGGCAAGGATGTGGACTTCTCCTCCCTGTCCCCCGAGGCTTACGAATATTTGGAGCGAGCCGGTGCTTGCTTTGGCGTTCCCATTGAACGGCTGCGCCATATGAACCAACCCGCCGTGGACTTCTACCTGGACAAAGGGGTGGATCTCTCCACAGAAATGCTGGAAATCGCCCTCTGCGCCCAACACAACAACGGCGGTCTGTCCATGGACAAGTGGTGGCAGACCAACCTGAAAGGCTTCTTTGCCGTGGGCGAGGTTGCCGGTAGTCACGGTGTCTATCGCCCCGGCGGTAGCGCCCTCAATGCAGGCCAAGTTGGCTCTGCCAGAGCCACCGCCTACATCGCCGCCAAAGGCAAGGGCGCGCCGGTGGAAATCGACCAATTTTGGGAGGAAACCAGTCATCAGGTGGAAGAAATGCTCCAACTGGGACAAGCTGCACTGGGGGCAGACACCCTGGATGCCCCCTGGAACCACGCCACGAAGCGGATGAGCAAAATCGGCGGTGCCATGCGGAGTGGCAAGGCCATCCGTGAGGCCATCAAAGAGGTCTCCTTTGCACTGAAACACTTCTCCGCCACCGTTTCCCAACCCTCCAAGCTGTGGCGCGTGTACCGTCTCCGAGATTTGCTTCTGTCCCAGCTGGTCTACTTGACCGCCATGGCAAACTATGTGGAGCAGGGTGGCAACAGCCGTGGCAGTGCCCTTTACACCTGTGTGGACGGCAACCTGCCCTACAACCAACTGCCCGAACTGTTCCGCTACCGGTTGGAGGACGTTTCCGTCCCCGCCCAAATTCAAGAGATTCAATACGACGGCAATACCTGCCATTGCACCTGGCGGGATTGCCGCCCCATCCCCCAGAAGGACGACTTTTTTGAAACCGTCTGGAAGGGCTACCGTGAAAACGGCAACATCGATTAAAGGAGTATTTTCATGAATTCTATTCTTGCACAATTATCTGAAATCGCCATCATTCCTGTCATTGCCCTCCATGACGAAAACCATGCCGTGCCCCTGGCAAAGGCCTTGATTGCTGGTGGCATCCCCGCCGCTGAAGTCACCTTCCGCACCGAGGCCGCCGAAGGCGCCATCCGCGCCATGGTGGAAAACTGCCCTGACATTCTGGTGGGCGCAGGCACCATTCTAAACGTGGAGCAATGCCATCGTGCCATCGATGCCGGCGCAAAATTCATCGTCTCCCCAGGCTACAACCAAGAGGTGGTGGACTGCTGCATCGCCCAAAATATGCCCATCCTCCCCGGTTGCACCAACCCCTCCGACATGACCCGCGCCGTCAACAGTGGCTTGGAAGTGGTGAAATTCTTCCCTGCGGAAGTCTCTGGTGGGCTGAACTACATCAAAAATGTGGCACCGGTTTTCCCCGGCCTGAAATTCATGCCCACCGGTGGCATCAGCCCCGCCAACGTGGCAACCTACCTAGCCTATGACCGCATCGTCGCCTGTGGCGGTTCCTGGATGGTCAAGTCCGATATGATTGCCGGCGAGAAATTTGAAGAAATTACAACCATGTGCCGGGAAGCCGCTTCCCTGGTAAAGAGAGGATAAGGAGACGTTTTTATGGGTAAAATTATCACTTTTGGAGAGATTATGCTCCGTTTGGCTAGGGCGTGCCGATGTTTGAGCGTGCTGCCGATATTGTCCGCTCGGCAGATATTTTGG
>JAWXUJ010000218.1:0-3319 GCA_044432765.1 Eubacteriales bacterium
ACCTCTTGCCGGCTCTACGATTTCCTCTGCCAAACCGATGGCAGATTTTTCAGAACCAATCTGGAAGAACGCTACAAAGCCTACGATGAATGGCGCACAAACCGTAAAAACAAGGGATAAATCCTAAGAAAAAACCGCTATCGTCACCGTATATTCGGTGATGATAGCGGTTTTTGATTAGGAACCGTAAGGATAACCCACGTCACCCATATTCAGGGTGCCGTCTTTGAGGCTGATGCAGGGGTACCAAATGCTGACTTCCCCATCCACCTCTGCCACCACGACCACGTTGGACATGATGTCGCTGACGTTGCATGTCAGGTGCAGCTTGGCATCCACCTGGGTTTGGTACAGTTGATTGCCGATGATACCGTTGAGAGCATCGTACTCATAGACCAAGATTAAGCCGTTTGGCACCCACAGCAGGTAGTTTTCGTCACCGTCATAGGCGAAGGCTTCGTAAGATTCGCCACCCAAGGTATCCTCTAAGACACTGCCGTAGTCCTCAGCGGAGTATCCCAAAAAGGCCATGGCGATTTGTGGCGCAGTGGTTTCTACTTTGCCGTAGGGCACATCCAAAGACAGGTAGACACCTGCGTCTGGAACTTCCAAAGGTTGGTCGCCGTCTAAGAAATAGTAGATGTCCAAATCATCAGGATTGCCCAGTTCCCCATCCACAAAATTTTGTTGCAGTGTTTTCTGGACGGAGTCCAAAACCATGGACACCATGGAGTTGACGTCATAGACCACATAGTCCGGATTTTGTGGGTCGGGCGGGCCTACGAACATAGCGCAGGTTGAAGAAAAGCCTACGCTAAAACCAGATTTCCCAGTGATAACTGGTTGGGACAGCGTCAAATCCCATCCAGTTTCCTGGGCGATTTGGTTGATGAGCCATTCCGGTGACAAGTCACCTTCGTATTGGACGGCAACCTCTTGGAATCGGTCTTCCATGCCAATGTATAAGGTGGCATCCTTCAGGACAGGCATCTCCACTTCAGGGACAACTTCCGGCGCTTCCACTTCAGGGACAACTTCCGGTGCTTCCGCCACAGGTGGAACAGTGGAAATGGTCTCCGTTTCCTTAGTGGCGCAACCGGTGAAAACGGTTAAAATTAGAACAAATAGCAGGAAAATATGTATTTTTTTCATAAAAATCTCCTTCATAATCATGTGGTTTGACCCAGTTGGTCTAAATACAGTATACCACATTTTCCTCATAAGTCCAGTATTTTCCGCAAATGGACTAGGAGATGCAAAAACCGCCAATTTTATAACTGTTGACAATGTTGGCTTACGCCAACATTGTCAACAGTTACGCTTTACTACAGCTGTCTGCCACAGCCCCAAGGGTTCAATCATACAATATTCATAACCTTGCGCAAATCTTCGATGATATAATCCGCCACATCGTCCCCATGGAGGTGGGTTTTGTGGTGGTTGTACCAACAGGTTTTTATGCCCATGTTTTTTGCACCTACCATGTCGGCGGAAATGGAGTCCCCCAGCATCATCATTTCATGGGGCTGAATGGGTTGTAGTGCCTGGATACAGAACGCAAAAAAGCCGCTATTTGGCTTTTCACAGCCTATTTTTTCCGAGATGAATAGGTGTTGGACGTACTGCAACATCTCCGCTTTCCCAAGTCGTTTCACTTGTTGGTCATAGGGGGCGTTACTGGCGATGCAAACCGTGTATTTCCCCCTTAAATACCCAAGCATCTCATAGGCACCGTCCACAGCAATGGCGCTTTCTCCCAGCTGTTTTAAAAAGTTGCGTTCAAATTCCACGCCGTCCAGAGGTAGATTTAACTTCTCAAAAATTTGATTCCAACGGACGGCATACAGGGTTTCCAAATCAAGTTCACCCCTTTGAATTTGCAACCAAAGGGCGGTATTGACCTCCTCGAACACTTCAAATAAACGGTCGGGCAAGGGGTGCCCCATCTGTTGAAACACCTGGGTCATGGCCATTTTTGAACAGGCCCCAAAATCCAAAAGGGTATCGTCTACATCTATTAAAATTGCTTTCAGCATATGTGTAATCTCCTATGGGCTTTGCACATCATCATTCAGGTACGCGCAATACTTATTTGACCAGGTGTTTCTCCCAGTCAGCCTCTTTGAAACCGACCAAAACCGTTTCGCCGGTGACAACGATGGGACGCTTCACCAACATACCATTGGTAGCCAGCAGGCTCAGCTGTTCTTCTTCCGTCATGGTTGCCAATTTATCCTTTAAGCCCAGTTCCCGGTAGAATTGTCCACTGGTGTTGAAAAATTTTTTCAGGGGCAAACCACTGGCCTTGTGCCATGTGGACAGTTCCGCAAACGTTGGATTTTGTTCAGCAATATGACGGTCTTCAAAGGAAATTCCCTTTGAAGTCAGCCACTTTTTCGCCTTTTGGCAGGTGGAGCATTTAGGGTATTGTACAAATAAAATCATCGTGATTCCTCCTATTCTATACTTTTTGGCACCTGTGATTCTCACAGGCCAGAGCTACGCTCTGTGGGGCTATCGCCCCTGCCGAAGCTGTGTAACGCGATTGACAATGTTGGCTTGCGCCAACAGGGCTCTTTGCCCTAGCGACCTGACGGCCTATTGTCAAAAGTTATACCCCCAGTTTACCACACATTTCCCCCAATATCAACGCTGTATTTCCTTGCATTTTCCGTCAAGATGTGGTACACTGCAACCATACACCTAAAATAATTGGAGGAATCATCATGAAAGCATCTGTTTTTTATCACTCCGTCAGCGGTAAAACCAAGGACGCGGCTGAAATCATCGTAGCCGGCATGAACGCCGTGGAGGGCGTGGAGGCCAAAGCCTTCTCCATCACCGACTTTGACAAGGACTGGGCTTCCGCCAGCCAATGCGTTGTTGTTGGCACCCCCATCTACATGGCAACCCTATCCGGCGAGTTGAAAGTCTGGTTGGAAAAAGTCCTCCCCAGTTTTGGTTTGGCAGGCAAATTAGGCGGTGCCTTCGCCACAGAAGCCTACATCCACGGCGGTGGTGAAGCCGGCATCCGCACCATTTTGGACCACATGATGTGCTACGGCATGATGACCTACTCCGCAGGCGGCGCCAAGGGCAACCCCGTCATCCACCTCGGCCCTGTGTCCGTCAATCAATACGCCGCCGACTGCGCGCCCACCTTTGAAATCTACGGCAAACGGATGGCAGAACAAGCCCTCCACATCTACGGCGCATAATCAAAACCTGCTAAGAAAAGTCAAGGAGAAATTTTAGCAGGTAATAAAAAACATTCTTCTATTTAGGCATAGCAAAGCAGACCACCGAGAAACCGCTGGCC
>JAWXUJ010000219.1:0-3291 GCA_044432765.1 Eubacteriales bacterium
TCTGCAATGGCCTCGCCCAAATAGAGGGCGTAGGATGGGGTACAGCAAAGGGCGGTGGAGCCAAAGTCAATCATGGTCTGGATTTGACGCGCCGTATTGCCAGAGGAGGTGGGAATGGTGGTGGCACCGATGCGCTGAGAACCGCCGTGGGCACCCAGGCCGCCGGTGAACAGGCCATAGCCATAGGACACTTGGATAAAATCCTCTTTGCCCAAATCCAGAGCGACCATCATTCTGGCGACGCAGTCGTCCCAGTCGTCCAAGTCCTTTTGGGTGTAGCCCACCACAATCTGTTTGCCTGTGGTGCCAGATGAGGCATGAACACGCTTGATTTCGCTCATGGGTGTGGCGAACAGGCCGTATGGGTAGTTGTCCCGCAAATCCTGTTTGTAGGAGAAGGGCAATCTGTGTAAGTCTTCAATGCCATGGATGTCGTCAGGGGTCAGGCCTTTGGCGTCCATTCTCTGGCGAAACACAGGGACGTTTTCATACATCCGCTTTACCTGTGCCACCAGTCTTTCGCTCTGTAATGCTTCTAATTCCTTGCGAGGCATGGTTTCAATCTGCTCTTGGTGAAATGCCATGGGGTTGTCCTCCTTTATAAGTTGTAGCCCAATTCAAAGGCTTTCAGGTTGATGTCCAGGAATTTGGCTGGAACGGTTTCGTGGATAGCGTCAATCCACTGCTCCTTGGGAATCTCGGTGGACTTTGCCAGGACACCGATTAAAACCACGTTGGTGGCTTTGCCGTTGCCAGCCTCCAAGGCCAGGGGCATGGCATCCACTGCCACCACGTCGATTTTTTCCTGAAGTTTTGCCAAAATGTCGGTGGGATAGTCCATGGCGCCGATGATCACGGGCATAGGGTTCATCTGTTGGGTGTTGATAATCATTTTACCTCCCTCGCGGAGATAGGGCAAGGCGCGATAGGCCTCCAGTAGTTCAAAGGCGATGATCAAATCGGCTTCGCCACGGTCGATGATGGGAGAATAAACCTTTTCACCATATTTGACATAGGTGGTGACACTGCCACCACGTTGGGACATTCCGTGGACTTCGGAGACCTTCACATCATGGCCTTGGTTGACCACGGTGTTGCCTAAAATACGGCTGGTCAGCAAGGTGCCTTGTCCACCGACGCCTACAATCATAATATTTCTCGTCATGGCTCAATCCTCCTTTTCGATGGCGCCAAATGGGCAGACATTGATGCACAATCCGCAGCCGTTGCACTGGGCGTTGTCAATGACCACATGGTCGTCTACCACTGAGATGGCAGGACAACCCAATTTCATGCAGATCTTGCAGTTTTTACAGTTGTCGCCAATGGCGCAATGACCGCTGTATTTCACGGATTTCAGCAGTGCGCAGGGACGTTGGGCGATGATGACAGAGGGTTCTTCCCGCTCCGTTTCCGCCTTGACCACAGCCTCAAATCCCTTCAAGTCAAATGGGTCTGCAACCACCACATGGTCGATGCCCACGGCCTTGCATAGGGCGATTAAATCCACCTGTTTGGTGGCTTCTCCACGGATGGTTTTGCCGGTGGTGGGGTTTTGTTGGTGGCCTGTCATACCGGTGATGGAGTTGTCCAGGATGATGACGGTGCTGTTGCCCTTGTTGTAGACCACGTCAACCAGGCCGGTAATGCCAGAGTGCATAAAGGTGGAATCGCCGATAACGGAGACAACCTTTTTGCCAAATTCGCGACCTCTTGCCTTCTCCATGCCCAGTGCGGCGGAGATGGAAGCGCCCATGCAGATGGTGGTATCCACGCTGGCAAGGGGTGCCACAGCACCCAAGGTGTAGCAACCGATGTCGCCCGCTACAACCAGTCCCAATTTTTTCAGCACATAGAAGGTGCCGCGGTGGGGACATCCTGCGCACATGACAGGAGGACGGACAGGGAGGACTTCGTCGATGGTGGCGGACTTGGCAGGCTCCTTGCCCCAAACCACTTGGGCGATTTGAGCTGGGGTGTACTCTCCCAACAGGGTGAAATGGGACTTGCCCTCCACCTGTGCGCCAATGGCACGGCAGTGAGTTTCGATGCAGGGGTCCAGTTCTTCAATGATGTAGGTTTTGTCGTGTTTGGCAACAAAATCCAAGATTTTTTGTGTGGGTAGCGGGTATACCATGCCCAGTTTCAGAAAGTCCACTTCATCGCCCAGGGCTTCTTTGGCGTATGTATAGGTGATGCCAGCGGTGATGATACCGATGGACTTGCCGTTGGATTCCACTTGGTTTAGATCGGTGGTTTCGGCGAAATCTTCCAAGGCTCTCATACGGTCTTCCACCACAACGTGGCGTTTGATGGCATTGCCTGGCATCATCACGTATTTGGCGATGTTTTTCTCATAGTCTTTCAGAGGTATATCTTGGCGGTCACACAGCTCCACCATGGATTGGGAGTGGGACACCCGGGTGGTGAGCCGTAGAAACATGGGGCAGTCAAACTGTTCGCTGATGGCAAAGGCGGTTTTGGTGTATTCTTTACATTCACTGGAGTCCGATGGCTCCACCATGGGGATTTTAGAGGCTTGTGCGTAGTGGCGGGAGTCCTGCTCGTTTTGAGAGGAGTGCATCCCCGGGTCATCTGCCACGCAGAGAACAAGTCCACCGTTGACGCCAGTGTAGCTGGCTGTGAACACTGGATCTGCCATGACGTTGAGACCAACGTGCTTCATGGAACACATGGCGCGGGCGCCAGCGATGGAGGCACCGATGGCAACCTCGGCAGAGACCTTTTCATTGGGCGACCATTCGCAGTAGATTTCGGAATATTGGGCGACTTCCTCGGTGATTTCGGTACTGGGGGTGCCGGGATAGGCGGTGGCAACCGTTGCGCCCGCCTCATAGGCACCACGGGCAACAGCAGCGTTGCCCAACATACGTTTTTTCATTTGGTTAACCTCGATTCTTCATTTATAAGGTGATTTTCTAGGAGCGCCCATTGGGCGTCCACTACCCATTATGTATTAAATTGTTGGGCAACCAAGCCGTCGGCGGCGTAGGTTTGGCGCAACTTTGGTTTTTCGATTTTGCCAGTGGGGTTTCTGGGTACATCGGCAAAGATGATCTTCCGTGGGCGCTTGTACCGTGGCATCTGGGCGCAGAATTGCGTCACTTCTTCCTCAGTCAACGTCTCGCCCTGTTTCGCGGCAATGATGGCGGTGGCAATTTCGCCCAACCGCTTGTCTGGCAGGCCTATAACGGCCACGTCTTTGATTTTGGGGTGCTTGGCCAAATAATCCTCAATCTGAACAGGATACAGATTTTCACCGCCAGAAAT
>JAWXUJ010000220.1:0-3282 GCA_044432765.1 Eubacteriales bacterium
TTCGTCGCGATGCCATGGATTTTATGAAAAACGCAAAGAAGAAGTCTGAAATTACAGAAGACGATCAAAAAGACGGCGAAAAGAAGCTGCAGGAAATCACCGATAAGTATATCAAAAAGGTGGATACCATGTGCGCCGCCAAGGAAAAGGAACTGATGGAGCTTTAAAAATTAGGAGTTAGGAGTTAAGGGGACAACGTGTTCCATATTCAGCTTCTAGCTCCTATTTCTTCAATATTTCAGGAAAGCGGTTGATTTATGGCTATTTTTAAACGCAAAACGCAGGAAGTGTTGGGTCGGCCTGTGCCTCGACACATCGCTATCATTTTGGATGGCAACGGTCGTTGGGCCACCAAGCGTGGACTGCCTAGAACGGCAGGCCATGCCATGGGCAGTGAAAACTTCCGCAAAATTGCGACGTATTGCAAGGATATCGGTGTAGAATATCTCACCGTCTATGCCTTCTCTACAGAAAACTGGAAACGCTCCCAAGAGGAAGTCACCGCCATTATGGGGCTGTTGAAAAAATACCTCTTTGAAGCCCTGGAAAAAATGGAACAGGACCGAATCAAGCTCCACTTTTTCGGGGAATTGTCCCCGCTCTCTCCGGAACTCCAACAGCTTGCTCAGGAGACCATGGAAAAATCCAAGGCATATGAAGGGTTCCAGGCGAATATCTGTTTAAACTATGGGGGGCGTGACGAAATCGTCCGCGCCGCAAGAGATTACGCCCAATCCTGCGTGGAGGGCGGGGCGGAGCCTGCCCAGTTGACTGAAGCACTGTTCTCCAATCTCATGTACTCCAAGGATGTGCCAGACCCAGAACTGATCATCCGTCCCAGCGGGGAGATTCGCGTATCCAATTTTCTGCTGTGGCAATCGGCCTACAGTGAATACTACTTTACCGACGTTCTCTGGCCTGACTTTACCCCAGAGGAACTGGAAAAGGCCATCGCCGATTTCAACGGCAGAGGTCGCAGATTTGGAGGGGTCAAGTCATGAAGACACGGGTTCTTGCTGCAGGCGTTATGTTGCCTATTTTGCTGTTGATTCTACTGGTGTTGCCTGTGATTTGGGCAACCTGTTTGGTGGCAATCATCAGCGCCATCGCCGCCAGAGAATTGCTACACACCACCAAACTGGTGACGGAAAAGCGGGTTGTGATTTATGCCATGGTTATGGCTGTGGCAACCAGTTTTTGGAGCTACTTCGGAAACCCAATCATGCCCGCCATGGCATCTCTTTGGGTGTTTTTGATGGTTCTAATTATGGAACTTTTGGCAAACCACGGCTCTTTGCAGTTTGAAAAAGTTTGCTTGGCTGCGGTGGCTGGCATTGTGGTACCCCTGTGCTTTTCATCGGTGGTACGGATATTATTGTCCGATTATGGGAGATACTATATGATGACGGTCATGATCATGACCTCTATGTCCGACACCGGCGGTTATTTTGCAGGGCGCTTCATTGGAAAACATAAGCTGGCTCCCATTATCAGTCCCAAAAAGACGGTGGAAGGCGCCATTGGCAGTCTGGTCATGGTTGTGGCCACCCTGTTGGTTTATGGCCTGATTTTGGAAAACGTCTTCCACCTGAACTACAACTACGGTTTGGCCTTTGTCTATGGCATTTTGGGGGCTGTCAGTTCCATCGAGGGGGATTTGGCCTTTTCCGTCATCAAACGGCAGTCCGGTATTAAGGATTTTGGCAACCTGATTCCAGGCCACGGCGGTATTTTAGACCGCTTTGACAGCACCATCACCACCGCTCCTCTGGCGGAAATTTTAATGATTCTCATTCCGATTATCGGCGCATAAGGAAGGCTGAATATGACAAAAAAACTTTCAATTTTGGGGAGCACAGGCTCCATCGGTCGGCAAACTCTGGACGTTGTGCGCCAGATGGACGTCCAAGTGGTGGCACTGACCGCCGACCGCAACGTGGAACGAATGGAGGCACAATGTCGGGAATTTCTGCCAAAACTGGCAGTGATGATGGACGAAACCGCCGCCAATGTTCTGAAAACCAAACTTTCTGACTTGAATATCCAGGTTCTCTCCGGCATGGATGGCCTGATGAAGGCCGCTACCTGTGATGCCGATACGGTGATTACTGCCGTTGTGGGCATGGTGGGGCTACGGCCTACCTTGGCCGCCATCTCCTTGGGCAAGCGTATCGGCCTTGCCAACAAAGAAACCTTGGTCTGTGGCGGTGATTTGGTCATGGCAGCGGCCAAAACCCATGGTGCTGAAATCATCCCCGTGGATTCCGAACACTCTGCCATCTTCCAATGCCTCATGGGTTGTGAAGATGGAAAAGAGGTCAAAAAGTTGATTTTAACCGCATCTGGCGGGCCATTTTTCAATATGGAGCGGGCAGAAATTGCAAACGTTACCAAACACGATGCCCTCAAGCACCCCAACTGGAAGATGGGCGAGAAAATCACCATCGATTGTGCGTCTATGATGAACAAGGGCTTGGAGGTTATGGAGGCCATGCACCTCTACGGCGTTCCCTTGGAGCAGGTGGATGTGGTGGTGCACCGCCAGAGCATCGTCCACTCCCTGGTGGAGTTCTGTGACGGTGCGGTGATGGCGCAGTTGGGCACACCGGATATGCGGATTCCCATTCAGTTGGCTTTGACCTATCCCCATCGGATGCCCAGCCCGGCACCTGCCCTGGATTTACTCACCTGTGGAGATTTGACCTTCCACAAGCCGGACATGGAGAAATTTCCCTGTCTGCGCCTTGCCATGGAGGCCGCCAGAAAAGGTGGCAGTGCCGGCGCCATTTTGAATGGGGCCAACGAGGCGGCAGTGGAGCTGTTTTTGGCTGAAAAAATTGGATTCTATGATATTTCTGACCTGGTTTCCCTGGCAATGTCCCAAGTTGCGTGGACAGAGACCCCTTCTTTGGAGGAAATTTTACAGGCGGATAAGTTGGCTCGAATGGTGGTCAAATCTAAACTGTGAGGTAGCAAATGTATATTGTTCTAGCGTTATTGGTCTTCGGCGTGTTGATTTTTGTCCACGAGTTGGGTCACTTCGTCGTCGCCAAAAAGATGGGGGTGCAGGTCAACGAGTTTGCCATTTGTATGGGGCCTGTCCTCCTTGAAAAAACCGTAGGCGAAACCCGCTATACCCTCCGTGCCATTCCTATGGGTGGCTTTTGCGCCATGGAAGGGGAGAATGAGGACAACGGCAATCCCAGGGCATTCACCGCCATCGCCCCATGGAAACGGGTGCTGATTTTGGTGGCGGGTGCCTTTATGAACTTTCTAGCCGGT
>JAWXUJ010000221.1:0-3281 GCA_044432765.1 Eubacteriales bacterium
AAAACTACATCCTCTACCGGAAACAGCGGGAAAAAATCCGCAACGTGGGGCGTACCATGTTGGACTACAAAGACCTGGTCAACAGCTACGTGGACATCACCGACTGGCGGGTCAAGGAAAACTCCACCGTCACCTATTCCGTCGGCGGTCTGATTCTGTCCAACTCCGGCGCCATCACCGCCAACTACTGGCTCTCCGAAATCTACGACAAGGAAGTGGCTGATGCCCACCGCAACGCGGAAATCCACCTCCACGACCTGTCCATGCTCACCGGCTACTGCGCCGGCTGGTCTCTAAAACAGCTGATTGAACAAGGCCTGGGCGGTGTGGTCGGCAAAATCACCTCCTCTCCCGCCACCCACCTGTCCACCCTGTGCAACCAAATGGTCAACTTCCTGGGCATTATGCAAAACGAATGGGCTGGCGCACAGGCCTTCTCCAGCTTTGACACCTACCTGGCACCCTTTGTCAAAATCGACAATCTGACCCAAAAAGAGGTGAAGCAGTGCGTCCAATCCTTCATCTACGGCGTCAACACCCCCAGCCGTTGGGGTACACAAGCACCATTCAGCAACATCACCCTGGACTGGACCGTGCCAAATGACCTGAAAGACCTACCCGCCATCGTCGGTGGCAAGGAGATGGACTTCACCTACGGCGACTGCAAAGCCGAGATGGACATGGTCAACAAAGCCTTCATCGAAATCATGATTGAGGGCGATGCCAACGGTCGTGGCTTCCAATACCCCATCCCCACCTACTCCATCACCAAGGACTTCGACTGGTCAGAAACAGAGAACAACAAACTGCTCTTTGAAATGACCGCCCGCTATGGCACCCCCTATTTCTCCAACTACATCAACTCCGACATGGAGCCTTCCGACGTTCGCTCCATGTGTTGCCGTCTCCGCCTGGATTTGCGGGAACTGCGGAAAAAATCCGGCGGTTTCTTCGGTTCTGGCGAATCCACCGGCTCTGTGGGCGTTGTCACCATCAATATGCCCCGGATTGCCCATCTGGCAACCGACGAGGCCGATTTCTACAAACGTCTCGACCACATGATGGATGTGTCCGCCCGCTCCTTGAAAACAAAGCGCACCGTCATCTCCAAACTGCTGGCAGAGGGACTGTTCCCCTACACCAAGCACTACCTGGGCAACTTCGACAGCCACTTCTCCACCATCGGCCTGGTTGGCATGAACGAAGCCGCCCTCAACGCCAGCTGGATTGGCGCGGACATGACCCATGAAACCGCACAGGCCTTCTCCAAAGATGTGCTGAACCACATGAGAGAGCGCCTGTCCGACTACCAAGAGCAATACGGCGACCTGTACAACTTGGAAGCCACCCCCGCAGAGAGCACCTCCTACCGCCTGGCAAAGCACGATGTGGCAAAATACCCCACCATCATCACCGCCAACGAGGCCAGTGGTGTGCCCTACTACACCAACTCCTCCCACCTGCCCGTCAGTTACACCGAGGACATTTTCTCTGCACTGGACGTCCAAGACGACCTGCAAACCCTGTACACCTCCGGCACCGTCTTCCACGCATTCTTAGGCGAAAAGTTACCAGATTGGAAGGCCGCCGCCAATTTGGTGCGGAAAATTGCCGAAAATTATAAGTTGCCCTACTACACCATGTCCCCCACCTACTCCATCTGCAAGGACCACGGATATCTCACCGGTGAACAGTATATCTGCCCCCATTGCGGGCAAACTACTGAGGTCTACAGCCGTATCACCGGCTACTATCGCCCTGTCCAAAACTGGAATGCCGGCAAATCCCAAGAGTTCAAAGACCGGAAATTGTACGTGGTGGCAACCTCCAAATTGTTGCGGGAAACCGTCCAAAAAGGAGAAAATGCCAAGGAATTTGTCAATGGAAATTCCGATGAGCTGATTCTCTTCACCACCAAAACCTGCCCCAACTGCAAGCTGGCAAAGCGGTTCCTGGATGCCAAAGGCCTCCAATACACCGTGGTCGATGCCATGGAGCAACCGGAATTGGCACAAAAAATGGCCATCCAACAGGCACCTAGCCTGGCGGTCATGGACAACGGTGTCGCCATGGTTTTCGGTGGGGCAGGAGCCATCAAAAAATACTGCGAAAAGGCGGTCACAGTCTAAATGCAACGAGATATCATCATCATCGGCGGTGGCACGGCGGGTATGACCGCCGCCATCTACGGTGCCCGGGCGGGCAAATCCGTCACCATTTTTGAATCCACCGCCATGGGCGGTCAAATCGCCACCTCCCCAAACGTGGAGAATTTCCCCGGCTTCGAGTCCATCTCCGGCATGGAATTCTCCGACAAATTGTTTGAACAAGCCACCAAATTGGGGGTGGAAGTGGAACTGGGGGAAATCATCTCCGTGGTGCCAGGGGAAACCATCACCATCGCCACCGAGGACGAAACCTTCACCTGCCGTGCCCTCATCGTGGCCACAGGGGTCAACCATCGCCACTTGGGAACCCCTGCCGAGGCCAAGTTTGCCGGCAAAGGCGTGGGCTACTGCGCCGTCTGCGACGGTGCCTTCTACCGCGGGAAAGACGTCTGCGTGGTGGGCGGCGGTTCCACCGCCCTCCAAAGCGCCTTGATGCTGTCCGACATCTGCGCCACCGTCCATCTGATTCACCGCCGGGATGAATTCCGAGGCGAACCAGTTCTGGCAGAGCGGGTGAAAACAGTGAAAAATATTGAATTACACCTAAAAGCCACCGTTTCCGACCTGTTTGGAGAAAACAAGTTGGAAAAAGTCCGGTTGTCCAATGGGGAAGAAATCTCCGCAGAGGGACTATTCGTCTGTGTAGGTCAAGTGCCCAGCAACGGATTTTTGCAAGGTGTGGTGGATTTGGACGAGGGTGGCTTCGTAATCGCCGGCGAGGATTGCCGGACGAAAGAGCCCAACATCTTCGTTGCAGGAGACTGTCGCACCAAAAACGTCCGTCAACTGACCACCGCCGCTGCCGACGGCACCACTGCCGCCCTGGCAGCCAGCCAATTATAATGGATATAACGAAAAAAAGCACCCCATCGGGGTGCTTTTTTTCGTAGGCGATTCGTGAATTGCCCCTACATTTCTGCTTCTTTTTTGGCATCCAGGGCGCGGACGGTGTCGGCGATGATTTTGGCGGCAGTGTTGTGCCCCAAAACCCCGGTGTCCAGACACATATGGTAGTTGGAACTGTCGCTCCACTTGTTTTGCGTGAAAAAGTTATAGTAGTCTGCGCGAACTTTATCCTGCTTTTTCAGGACTTTTTCCGTCATTTCAGCGGGA
>JAWXUJ010000222.1:0-3273 GCA_044432765.1 Eubacteriales bacterium
GCCACAGACGATTATATGGCCTTATACAACGACACCCATTCCTATTTGCAAACCCAATTTGCCTATAATGAGGCCTTTGCCGCCGCCATTTTGGTCTATTGGGCTCGTCAGGATACGCCCATCTTTGTGTCGGGCTACGGTCTGGAGGACAGAAGCCGGACTTATCGTGATTTTTTGGAGAACAACCAGGACTACTTTATGGATGAGGCCGCCAACATTGGCACGACCATGACGGTGGTGGAATACAGTGGTGTTCGCTATTTGGTGCGGAATCTGGTGGATAGCTCCTTCCAGGAATACGCAACCCTGGTGTTGCCCTTGCGGTGGAACTACCTGGAGGAAAGTGGTGCCAACATCGTTTGGGTAACCGATGTCAGTTTGACGATTGGCAATGTGGTCATTCCGGTGTTGGGGGAGCAAGCGCCTTTGGAGACTTATGAATTGACCCACCATGCGGAGGATTTTTCCTTCACCATGGGGGTGGAATCCACCATTGACCGGTTGCCATTTCGGTTGGAGGCCACAGTGGAAGACGACTTCCTGCGCCAAGCCCGTCTGGGCTTCTACGGTGTGGTGTTCATCACCATTTTGGTGTCGGGCATTCTCTTCGGTGTGATTGTCTTTTCCTTCTACCACAACGTCTCCAAACCGGTGGGCAAGCTGCTCCGTGCCACCGACCACTTGGAGCGGGGGGACTTGGGGTACCAGATTGAGATGGAGCCGAAAAACAAGGAGTTTTACCAGTTGACCAATCGGTTCAACGCGGTGTCGCACAAGTTGGTGGAGTTGTTTGAGCGGAACACCATGGAACAGCAAGCCCTCCATGATGCCCAAATCAAGGCCCTCCAATCTCAAATCAACCCCCATTTCCTCAACAACACCTTAGAGCTGATCAACTGGCAAGCACGGATGTCTGGGGAGGAAAAAATCTCCCAGATGATTGAATCTCTGTCGGTGATGCTCAATGCCGCCATGGCGCGGGATGGCACCGCCACCGTCACCATGAGGGAGGAATACTCTTACATCGAGGCCTATCTCTTCATCATCTCCCAACGGTTTGGAGCCAGATTGAAGGTGGATCAGTCCATCGAAGAAGAGGCTTGGAGCGCCATGGTGCCCCGGCTCATCCTCCAACCCATTGTGGAAAACGCCATCGAACACGGCGTTGCACGGCGCACCAGCGGGGAAATACATCTCCGTATTTTTGTGCAAAATGGGATGCTGTATATCGACGTCAGCCATGACGGTGCCATCAGCCCTGCCGACCGTCAGGCCATTGATCAACTTCTCAGTTGGGATGGGCAGGAGAATATGGAGACAGGCTCCGCTAGAATTGGCATTCGTAACGTCCACCTGCGGTTGAAAATCCTCTGTGGTGCCGACAGCGGACTGAAAATCTGGGAGCGTGAAGAAGGGGTGGTCAGCAGTTGTATCCGATTGCCCTTCAATCCTGCGCCTTAGAGCTTGTGTATATCGTATAAAACTACCGAGAGGAATTGTGCGTTATGCACAATTCCTCTCGGTGTATCTTGTTTGTTTTTGGAAAGTGCACAAGCCTGTGCAACAAAGGGCAATCACAACCCTGTCAAATCTCTGTAAAATTCTATATAATACAACTATGAAATCAATAAAGGTCATCGCTAAAAACCTATGACAACCAAGCTGGCTTATCTTTTGCTCTCATTTTTGCCCAAATTCTCGGCCAATCCACAAAGGATTACCCTCAAATTTGAACAAATCTGAGGACAAAATCTGGCGCCATCTTGCCCGCCCTAGGTTTTTAGAGGAGCCCTAGAATTATTTGGAGGAAATAATATGAAAAAATTGACTGCATTACTTTTGGTCGCTGTTCTGGCATTGAGCCTGTTCGGCTGCGCCGCAAAAACCCAAACTGCAACCGCACCCGCCACCACAACAGATTCCGCCACCACCGAAGAAGCCGCCCCTGCTGGCGGTGTGCAAATCACCGTTGTCACCTCTTACGGTGGCGATGACGGCAACCGCGCCAACTACGAAGCCGCTGTGGCAAGCTACGAAGCCGCAACTGGCAACACCGTTGCAGATGCCTCTGCAACCTCCAACGAAGAATGGAAAGCCAAAGTTATGACCGACTTTGAAACCGGCACCGAGCCTGACGTTCTCTTCTACTTCACCGGCTCCGACGCAGACTCCATCGTCTCTGGCGACAAGGTTGTCTCCATCGAAGAAATCCGCGCTGAATATCCTGAATACGCCTCCAACATGAAAGACGACCTGATGCCCAAATCCACCTACGACGGCGAAGCCTACGCTGTGCCTGTCAACGGTTTCTGGGAGGGTATGTTTGTCAATAAAAATGTATTGGACGCCGCCGGCGTGGAAGTTCCTGGCGCTGATTACACCTGGGAACAATTCCTCATCGACTGCGAAGCCATCAAAGAAGCCGGTTTCGCACCTGTCGCCGTCTCCCTGGCAGAAGTTCCCCACTACTGGTTTGACTTTGCTGTGTTCAACAACGGCTCCGTAGAAAACCACCTGGATCTGGCAGTCTCCGCTGATGACGAAGTTGGTCAAAAATGGGCCGACGGCATGGACGACATCAAGGAACTGTACGAACTGGGCTACCTGCCATCCAACACCATGACCGCAACCGACGCTGAAACCGTGCAAATGTTCGGCGAAGACATGGCTGCATTCCTCATCGACGGCTCCTGGAAACTGGGCTACTTCACTGAAAACTACCCCGATGACCTGGAAAAATTCGCCCTGGCTTACGTCCCTGCAAAGGGCGACCGGGAAGCCACCGAACTGCTGGGTGGCATCTCCATGGGTTACTACATCACCCGCCAAGCATGGGAAGACGTTGCTCGCCGTGAAGCCGCTCTGGACTTCATTTCCCATATG
This sequence comes from Eubacteriales bacterium, assembly GCA_044432765.1. Lineage (GTDB taxonomy): Bacteria > Bacillota > Clostridia > Oscillospirales > Oscillospiraceae > Avoscillospira_A. The sequence goes on from JAWXUJ010000222.1 coordinate 2,884, forward strand.
ACTTCTGACACAAATGTGTCCCTGTTCTCCAAAACCGCCGTTACCGCACTGAACAGTGGTGTTATCCTCACCGAAGAACTGACCTCCATTGAAGAATCCGCCATCGCCATGTGTGCCGGTGCAACCGCCATCGTTGGCCCTGTGCAAGACTTGATGACTGCAGAAGCTCGTGAAGACCTGTTCGCAAACGTGAAGAACGTTGCCGTTGGTAAAATCAGCGCAACAGACGCCGTTGCATCCTCTCTGTCCAAGTAAACAAGACCTGGATGGGGCTGTTGCAGAGATGTAACAGCCCCGTTTCTTGCCAAAACAACAATGAAAAGGCGGTGTTCCAATGAACTCCATGGTCTATCGAAACAAACGGCCGCTGCTGGTGTTTCTGATTCCCAC
>JAWXUJ010000223.1:0-3224 GCA_044432765.1 Eubacteriales bacterium
TAGGGGTAGCCCGAGAAAGCAATGCAAGCGGCAGACCTTTCGGGACCCCTTTAGGGGTATGCCAGTAAAAAGCCCTTCTAGGGCTTAATCAAGCCTCCGGCTTAGCCGGAGGTTTTGACTAAATACGTGCCAAAATGGCGGTGCCCATTTCCTTGGTACCCAAAAGGGTGGTGCCTTCGGAGTAGATGTCGCCAGTGCGAAGGCCAGCCTCCAAGACGGCGGTGACAGCGCGTTCGATGGCGGCGGCCTCAGCGTCCAGATGGAAGGTATATTTCAGCATCATGGCCATGGACAAAATGGCGGCGATAGGGTTGGCCTTGTTTTGACCAGCGATGTCGGGAGCGGAGCCGTGGATTGGCTCGTACATGCCCTTGCCTGTTGCGCCCAAGCTGGCGGAGGGGAGAAGACCGATGGAACCAGTGATCATGCTGGCTTCGTCAGAGAGAATGTCGCCAAACATATTGGAGGTAACAATGACGTCAAATTGTTTGGGATTCCGCACCATTTGCATGGCAGCATTGTCGATATACATATAGGAAAGTTCCACTTCAGGGTAGTCGGCTTTCATGACTTCGGCAACTTTCCGCCACAGGCGGGAGGATTCCAGCACGTTGGCCTTGTCCACACAGCACAGTTTTTTGTTCCGCTGTATGGCGACTTCAAAGGCGTTTTTCAGGATGCGCTTGATTTCCATTTCGCTGTAGACTTCGATGTCGTAGGCTTCCATGCCGTCGTCGGTTTGGCGGGAGCCGTGTTCACCGAAGTAGATGCCACCGGTCAGCTCGCGGACGATGAGGATGTCCAGGCCACCCTCGACGAGTTCAGGCTTCAAGGGGCAAGCGTCAGCTAGGGCGTTGTAGATTTTTGCGGGGCGCAGGTTGGAGAACAACCCTAATTCCTTCCGCAGACCCAGCAGAGCTCTTTCGGGGCGTTGGTCGCCAGCAATGTTGTCCCACTTGGGGCCACCCACTGCACCCAAAATCACGGAGTCGGCCTTTTTGCAGACTTCCAGCGTTTCAGCGGGTAGGCATTGGCCGGTGGCATCGATGGCGCAACCGCCAGCCAGTACGTTTTCAAAGGTGAAAGAGTGATTGAATTTTGCACCGATGGCGGTTAAAACATTGATGGCCTCTGCAGTGACTTCTGGGCCGATGCCGTCACCGGCAACTACGGCTAAATTGTAAATTCCCATGGATTAACCCTCCATTTTGGCCTTGGTTTGGGCAACCAAACCGCCTGCGGCCATGATGTTTTTCATAAATTCGGGAAAGGGCTGTGCTTGGTAGGAGCAACCCTTGGTGTTGTTGGTGATGATGCCACTGTCGAAGTCCACGCTGACATCGTTGCCTTCTTCGATGTCCTTGGCGGCATCGTCACACTCCAAGATGGGAAGGCCGATGTTGATGGCATTGCGATAGAAGATGCGGGCGAAGGTGGCGGCGATGACACAGCTGATACCGGCGCATTTGATGGCCAGAGGTGCGTGTTCCCGGGAGGAGCCACAGCCGAAGTTTTTGTTGGCGACCATAATATCACCGACTTTCATCCGGGTGGTGAAGTCGGGGTCCAGGTCGATCATGCAGTATTTTGCCAGTTCTTCACCGCTGGATACGTTGAGGTAGCGAGCGGGGATGATAACGTCGGTGTCTACATTGTCACCGTATTTCAAAACTTTTCCTTGTGCATTCATAGTAATTAACCCTCCAAAGTTCTAGGATCTGCGATTTTGCCAGCCAGTGCAGAGGCGGCGGCAACAGCGGGGCTTGCCAGGTAGACTTCGCTGTCAATGTGACCCATACGTCCCACAAAGTTTCGGTTGGTGGTGGAGAGGCACCGTTCGCCAGCAGCTAAGATACCCATGTGACCGCCCAAGCAGGGACCGCAGGTGGGCATGGAGAAGATGGCACCAGCGTTGATGAAGTCGGTGACGTAGCCGGCTTCGATACATTCCAGGTAGATTTGTTGGGTGGCTGGAATGACGATGGTACGGACTTTTTCATTGACTTGCTTGCCACGGAGGATGTCTGCGGCAATTTTCATATCGTCCAGGCGACCGTTGGTGCAGGAGCCGATGACCACTTGGTCGATTGCAATATCGCCCACTTCACCGATGGTGCGGGTGTTGTCAGGCAGGTGGGGGAAGGAGACGGTTGGCTCCAGAGTGGACAGGTCGATGGTGTAGGTCTCGTCGTATTCTGCATCTTCGTCAGCTTCAAAGACGAAATATTCTTTGGTGGAGTGGGCTTTGGTGTATGCCAAACAGGCTTCGTCCACAGGGAAGATGCCGTTCTTTGCGCCAGCTTCGATGGCCATGTTGGCGATGGTGAAGCGGTCGTCCATGGTCAGGTTGGCGATACCTTCGCCCACAAATTCCATGGAGCGGTAGAGGGCACCGTCCACACCAATCATGCCAATGATGTGCAAAATCAGGTCTTTGCCGCTAATATGTGGTGCTTTTTCGCCTACAATGTTGAATTTGATGGCGGAGGGGACTTTGAACCAGCACTCGCCAGTGGCCATGCCGATTGCCATATCGGTGGAGCCGATGCCAGTGGAGAAGGCACCCAGTGCGCCATAAGTACAGGTGTGGGAGTCTGCGCCAATGATGACTTGACCGGGGACAACGATGCCTTGTTCTGGGAGCAGCGCGTGTTCGATGCCGGCCTTGCCCACGTCAAAGAAGTTTTTCACGCCCATGTCATAGGCAAAGGTGCGGCAACTTTTGCATTGCTCCGCGGCCTTGATGTCCTTGTTGGGGGTGAAGTGGTCCAACACGATGGCCACTTTCTCTTTGTCGAAAACTTCGGTGGCTCCAGTTTTTGCAAATTCCTTCAGTGCCACAGCGGTGGTGATGTCGTTGCCCAGCACCACATCCAGCTTGGCTTGAATCAGTTGCCCTGCGGTGACGGATTCAAGACCAGCTTGTCGTGCCAGAATTTTTTGTGTCATTGTCATGCCCATTTTTCTCGTTCTCCTTCTTATATTATGCAGTTAACATTTTGTTGATGGCGCTGACCACAGCCTTGACGGAGGAGCGTCCCACACTGTGGGAGATGGCTGCGCCGAAGTAGTGGTTGCCTTTGGTGTCCTTGGTTTCAATGTAGGACATGGATTGGGAATCGGTGCCACGATCCAAAGAGTGGCCTTGGTAGTTGACGATGTCGATTTGGATGGACAGGAATTGCTCCATGGCATAGGTAAAGGCGGAGACAACACCATTGCCA
>JAWXUJ010000224.1:0-3175 GCA_044432765.1 Eubacteriales bacterium
TCCCTGTCCATTTGGCTGACCCTACTGATGGTTGTGGTGGTCATTCTCATGACCCGCATCACCGCCATTTTGGGCAAAAAGGCCGGTCAACACTTTGGCGGGCAACAAAAATCCCTGGGCGAAGTCAACGGCTTTATGGAAGAGATGATCAGCGGTCAAAAGGTGGTCAAAGTCTTCTGCCACGAAGACGACAGCAAGGCCGACTTTGACCGGAAAAACGAAATCCTCTGTGAACACGCCACTAAGGCCAACCGCATCGCCAACATCATCATGCCCATTATGATGAACATTGGCAACGCTACCTACGTCCTGGTGGCCATCATCGGTGGTGTTTTGGCAATCAACGGTGTGCCAAACTTGACCATCACAGGCATCACCCTAATGACTTTGGGCACCATCGCCTCTTTCCTCAACCTGGTCAAAGGCTTCACACAGCCTGTGGGGCAAATCTCTCAACAGATGAACTCCGTCATCATGGCTTTAGCCGGTGCAGAGCGGATTTTCAAGCTGATGGATGAACCGTCGGAACAGGACAACGGCTACGTCACCCTGGAGCACGACAAGGACGGTCAGTGGGTCTGGAAACACCCCCACAAGGATGGCACCACCACCTACGAACCCGTCCGTGGCGATGTCCAACTCTACGATGTGGACTTCGGCTACGTCCCCGACAAGTTGGTGCTCCACAATGTGAGCATCTATGCAAAACCCGGGCAAAAAATCGCCTTTGTCGGTTCCACTGGCGCCGGTAAAACCACCATCACCAACCTGATCAACCGGTTCTACGACCTGGACGATGGCAAAATCCGCTACGATGGCATCAACATCACCAAAATTAAAAAGCCAGACTTGCGAAAGAGTTTGGGCGTGGTGCTCCAAGAGGTCAACCTGTTCACCGGCACCGTCATGGAGAACATCCGCTACGGCAACCTGGATGCCACCGACCAGCAGTGCATCCAAGCCGCCAAACTGTCCAATGCCCACGACTTCATCGTCCGCCTGCCCCAGGGCTACGAGACCATGATTGACGGCGACAGTAGCCAGATTTCCCAAGGCCAACGGCAACTGCTGTCCATCGCCAGAGCCGCTGTGGCAGATCCCCCAGTCATGGTGTTGGACGAAGCCACCTCCTCCATCGACACCCGCACAGAAGCCTTGGTGCAAAAGGGCATGGATCGTTTGATGGAAGGCAGAACCGTCTTCGTCATTGCCCACCGCCTGTCCACCATCCGCAACTCCAACGCCATTATGGTGCTGGAACAGGGCAGAATCATCGAACGTGGCGACCACGAAGAACTGATGGCACAAAAAGGCAAGTATTATCAACTATACACCGGCCTTTTTGAATTAGAATAACAAAAAAACAGCCCCAATGGGGCTGTTTTTTTGTTTAGGCGATGCAGTCCATCAGTGCTGCTATCACCGTGTCCAAGTCGGCAGTGGTGACATCGTTGGTGGTGACGAAGCGGAAGTAACCGTCTTCTTCACCGTTGATTTTAATGGATTTTTCCAGCATTTTGGCCTCCAAGCCGTCTTTCACATCCTGTGGGATGTCCAGCTTGAAAAAGACCATGTTGATTTCCACAGCTTCCAAGTCCACGATGACTTGAGGGATTTTTTGTAACTTTTCTGCCAAAATTTTGGCATTTTCATGATCGATGTGGAGCCGTTTGGTCATGTCGGTCAGTGCCAAAATCCCCGCCGCCGCCAGGAAGCCGGCTTGGCGCAACCCACCACCCATCATTTTACGGTTTCTCCGAGCGCGGTGGATAAAGTCGGCAGAGCCTGCCAAAATGGAACCAACAGGGGCGCACAGTCCCTTGGATAGGCAGACCATGACAGAGTCACAGCAGGCGGTCAATTCCTTAGGCTCAACGCCTAGCGCCAGTGCGCCATTGAACAACCGCGCGCCATCCAAATGGATAGGTATTCCCTTGGATTGTGCCAATTTGTAAACTTCTTGGAGGGTTTCCAAAGGGACAACCTTACCCACTGCCAGAGGGTTTTCCATTTCAATCAGGGCGGTGTCGGGGTAGTGGATGTTCTCTCCCCGGATGGCATTGGCGATTTGCGCCACGTTTGGCATATTGTCGGGGAAGGCCAAAGGGCGCATAAATGCCCCGGTCATCGCCGCCGCGCCACCGACTTCGTGGGCGATGATGTGGCTTTCACTACCGCAGATGACCTCCCCGCCCCGGGGTACGTGGGTCATAATGGCAACCTGGTTGCCCATGGTGCCAGAGGGGACAAACATGGCGGCCTCCTTGCCCAGCATTTGGGCGGCTAGGGTTTCCAGTTGGGACATGGTAGGGTCGTCACCGTAGACATCGTCGCCCACCTGGGCAACGAACATAGCCTCCCGCATGGATGCAGTCGGCATGGTAACGGTGTCGCTTCTCAAATCTATCATTTTATTTCTCCTTATAAATCATGGACGCACGACGCGTAGGGCAAGGGCTCTGCTCTTGCCGATATCGCCCATTGGCGACATGAACGACACAGCGGAAGTCGTCGTGGGCGGAGTAGAACGCCGCCCCTACAATATGTTCCTATCGTATTTCCTATAGTGTATCACAAAATTTGCGACCAATCAATCACCTTTTGTGCTTTTCTTCATAGTATGAGCAGAAGGCTGTGGCTTTCTAATTCCAAGGAAAGGAGGCACTTATGATTGTAGAAATGCGCCACATCGATTTGACCTATCAATCCCCTGACGGTGAAATCGAAGCATTACGGAACGTCAACTTTGCAGTGGAGCCCGGGGAATTCATCGCCCTGGTGGGGCCATCGGGTTGCGGAAAATCCACCCTGCTGTCCATTGTGGCGGGGCTGGAGAAGCCCACCGCAGGCCAGGTTTTTGTGGACAACGAAGAGGTCGCCGGCACCACCGCGAAGATTGGATATATGCCACAGAAAGATCAGCTATTTCCATGGCGCACCATTTGGAGCAACGTGACATTGGGGCTAGAATTGCAACATATGGACACGAAACTCCACAGAAATCACGTAAGAGACCTGCTCAATCGGTACGGATTGGGGGAGTTTATACACAAGACACCAAGCCAGCTATCCGGGGGTATGCGCCAACGCTGTGCCCTGATCCGCACACTGGCAACCGACCCGAAAATTCTCCTGTTGGATGAGCCATTTTCCGCACTGGACTGCCAAACCCGGC
>JAWXUJ010000225.1:0-3167 GCA_044432765.1 Eubacteriales bacterium
TGATGCCTGTTTATAAGAACAACCAAGCGGATTTTTCAATCTGCTTGGTTGTTCTGCCCATTTTTAGATTTCTATGTTTTTGCCTAGCGATTCTACTATTGGAAGCGTTTAACTTAATGACATTGGTACAAAAACAATTAGCATACTCGTAGGGGCAGGGTTCTACCCTACCCGAGCAGACAAAAAGCCCCACCATTTTACAATAAATGGTGGGGCTTTTTAATCTAGGGGAGGGGCAGCGCCCCTCCCCTGCGGGTGCAGTTCCAGTTTTTGTACCGTGCTTTTTGTTATAAAACTCGTTACCGCTCTTCGCGGAAGTAGGACAGACCCAGAGAGTTGGGTGGTTGTTGCTCTTTTTTGTTCCGCATGGAGGAGAAAATCAACACACCGATGGTGACGATGTAAGGCAGCATCCGGAACAGTTCTTGGGTGCTACGGCTCAGGCCTGGGATGTACAGGTAAATCCAAATCAGGAAACCGAACAGGTAAGCGCCCCAAATGGCATTGAGGGACTTCCATGTGGCAAAGATGACCAGTGCCACAGCCAGCCAGCCCAGACTTTGGATGTTGCCGTCACTGCCCCAAGTGCCCTTGGTGTAGTCCATGACGTAAAACAGACCGCCAACACCGGAGATACCGGCTCCGATGCAGGTTGCCAGGTACTTGTACTTGGTGACATCAAGTCCAGCGGCATCTGCAGTGGCAGGGTTTTCGCCCACAGCCCGCAAGTTCAGGCCAACTCGGGTTTTCTTGAAAAAAAAGTGAAGGCCGATTGCCAAGGCGATGGCTACATAGACCAATACACCGTAAATCAAGAATGCGTCGGTAAAGTTGTTTTTGCCGAACAGGGTTTGCAAGTTGGCGCGATAGCCAGCGCTGGTGACAGCCACGGAGATTTGACCGACACCGCCAGCCAATTTATTGAGAGAACCGCCGAAAAATTCAGCAACACCGGCACCGAAGATGGTCAAGGTCAAGCCTGTGACGTTTTGGTTGGCGCGAAGGGTGATGGTCAAGAAGCTGAAAATCAAGCCGCCTAAGACGGAGAATATCAGACAGCAAATCATGGCCACCAGCATACCCATGCCGGCCGTCGGGTTGACTGCGTTCATTTCATAGAAGAATGCGCCAATCAGGCCACCGATGCCGCCCAAGTACATGATACCGGGAACACCAAGGTTCAGGTTGCCGCTTTTTTCTGTTAGGATTTCGCCGATTGCACCAAAGAGAATCACGGTGCCAAAGATAATGGACGAGTTGAGCAGTGTGATGATGGATACCATTAGACTTCAGCTCCTTTCTTAGATGCCTTGCGGAAGTGGAGTTGGTAGTTGATGAAGAACTCACTGCCCAAGATGAAGAACAAGATGATGCCGGAGATGATGTCGGCGGCGTATTCGTTCAAGTCGTATTGGGAGGCGATTTCGATGGCGCCTTTTTCCAGGAACGCCAGGAATACGGCGATGAGCAACATGACAAAGGTGTTGAACTTAGCAAGCCAAGCCACGATGATGGCGGTGAAGCCATTGCCACCTGCAGTGTTGACGGAGATGGTGTGCGAGGAACCGGAAACAGCCAAGAAACCGGCAAAGCCGCAGATTGCACCGGAGATTGCCATGGTGCGCAAGGTGACTTTGGCAACGCTGATGCCAGCGTAGCGAGCGGTGTTTTCAGAGGAGCCAACCACGGTGATTTCGTAGCCTTGCTTGGAGGATTTCAGGTAGATGAACATACCAACCGCCAAGACGATAACCAACAGCAGGTTAACCATATACTGTTGTCCCAAGAAGGATGGGAACCAACCGGCTTGCCCCTGCATGTTGATGACGCCAACGGAGTTGGAACCAGGGGTACCTTCCCATTTGGAGACGGCAAAGGCGGTCAGTTGGATGGCGATGTAGTTCATCATCAAGGTGAACAATGTTTCGTTGGTGCCGAAGCGGGACTTGAAGATAGCAGGGATGAAGCCCCAGATGGCACCACCGATGATGCTGGAAATAATCATCACAGCGAACAGCAGGAAGGTTGGCAAGGTGGGATAGTTGATCATGCAGAATGCGGTTGCCATGCCGCCCACCAGTACTTGCCCTTCTGCACCGATGTTCCAAAAACGCATTTTAAAAGCAGGAGCCAGACCAATGCCGATGCAGAGGAGGAACATGGTGTCGCGAATGGTAATCCAGGACTTCCGTGTGGAACCGAAGGCACCTTCAAACATGGCGGCATAAACCTTCAAGGGGTTCATTTCCACCAAGGCGTAAATCAAAATACCGCAGACCACCAAGGCAATGGCAATGGCGATCAGGCGAATGCTGATGGATTTTCCAGTGGAGATGGAGTCTCGCTTGGAAATCCGAACCAGGGGATCACTATTGTGGGTCGTTGTACTCATTTCTCCACCTCCTTCTTGGTCAAGTTGGTCATCATCAGACCGACTTCTTCTTTGGTGGTGGTGCGACCGTCAACCAAACCGCTGACATGGCCTGCACATAGCACCAAAATCCGGTCACACAGCTCCAGTAAAACGTCCAAATCTTCGCCGACAAAGATGACGGCAACGCCTTTGGCCTTTTCCTCGTTGAGCAGGTGATAGATGGTGAGGGAGGTTTTGATGTCCAGACCGCGCACGGCGTAGGCAGTCATAAGTAAGGTTGGGTTTGCGGCGATTTCACGACCGACCAAAACCTTTTGAACGTTACCGCCAGACAGGCGACGGACTGGGGTGGTGACACCAGGTGTGACCACTTCCAGGTCTTTCAAAATCTGTTCTGCCAGTTCTTTTGGAGATTTGGTATCCACCAAAGGACTTGCGCCCTTGCGGTAGCTTTTCAGCATCATGTTGCCGGTCATGCCCATGGTGCCAACCAAGCCCATGCCCAGACGATCCTCTGGAACGAAGGACAAGGACACGCCAATTTCTCGAATTTCCTTGGCGGTTTTGCCTACCAATTCCTCGCCGGATTTCTCCACAGGAGGGTGATTGCCTGCGATTTCCTCCTCTGCCAAGGGGGGGTGGTAGACAATATGGGAGCCTTTGTCGGGGTGGTTCAGTCCGGCGATGGCTTCTAGCAATTCCTTTTGACCACTGCCGGAAATGCCAGCGATGCCCAGAATTTCCCCGCCGAATGCGTCGAAGGACACATCGTGAAGTGCGGTGACGCCATCGG
>JAWXUJ010000226.1:0-3166 GCA_044432765.1 Eubacteriales bacterium
GTCGTGGCACCTGCACCACCTCTCAAATTTTCTTCACCTCTCCCAGCCGTTGCGCAGTCGCTGACTCCTGCGCCATCTCCATTGACCGTCGCATGACCGCTGGCGAAACTTGGGACTCCTGTCTCCAAGAAATCCGCGATCTGCCCGCCTGCAAAAAGTACGGTGACGACGTGGTGGTCTCCATGTATATGTACGACCGTCCATCCTGGACTGGTGAAGTCTACGAAACCGAGTGCTACTTCCCCACCTGGATCAACAAAGACGGTGCCGCCCACGTCCAAGCACTGGCAGATGCCCACAAGGCACTTTGGGGTGACATCCGCATCGGTTGTGACCAATCCATGGACAAGAGAACAGGTCGCCCCCTGACCGACAAGTGGACCTTCTCCACCAACGGTGTGTCCATCCAAGGTCGCTATGGCATCCCCTGTGTCGGCTTCGGCCCTGGTGCAGAATCCCAAGCCCACGCACCAAACGAAGTCACCTACAAAAAAGACCTGGTCACCTGCGCCGCTCTCTACGCAGCCGTCCCCGGCCTGTACAAAGAAGAAAACAAAGAAGACGTGGCACAATTTAGAGCTACCTTGACCGATAACGACATTAAATAATTATTAATTATTTCCGTAGTCGTAACACAATGCCTCTGATTTACTACTTTTGTGATTACAGGCTTTATCCAAAACATACATTTCAAGACAATACGCAATATTTTCGATGATGGACAATTATTCATTATTAATTATTCATCATTCATTAAAAAACTGGAGGATTTTTATATGAGCAAAGCTATGGATTTGGCAAAACACTTGGAAAAACTGAAAATCAACGATATGTACAAGGAAAACTTCTACTGGACATGGGACAAGACCGACGACGAGATTGATGCCATCTTCACCGTGGCTGACGCACTTCGCGATATGCGTGAGAGAAACGTCTCCACCAAGGTGTTCGACTCTGGCTTGGGCATCTCCATCTTCCGGGACAACTCCACCCGCACCCGGTTCTCCTTCGCTTCCGCCTGCAACCTGTTGGGCTTGGAAGTCCAAGATTTGGATGAGAAAACCTCCCAAATCGCCCACGGTGAAACCGTCCGCGAAACCGCCAACATGGTTAGCTTTATGGCTGACGTCATCGGCATCCGCGACGATATGTTCATCGGTGAAGGCCACAAGTACATGGAAACCTTTATGGACGCAACCAAAGAAGGCTACGAAAACGGCATTCTGGAACAACAACCAACTCTGGTCAACCTCCAATGCGACGTAGACCACCCCACCCAATCCATGGCCGATATGCTTCATGTCATCAACCACTTCGGTGGTGTTGAAAACCTGAAGGGCAAGAAAATCGCCATGTCTTGGGCATACTCCCCTTCCTACGGCAAGCCACTGTCCGTGCCACAAGGCATCGTCGGCTTGTTCACCCGCTTCGGCATGGACGTGGTTCTGGCTCACCCAGAAGGCTACGAAATCATGCCTGAAGTGGAAGAAGTCGCAAAGAAAAATGCAGAAGCCACTGGCGGTTCCTTCACCAAAACCAACTCCATGAGCGAGGCCTTCCAAGATGCTGACATCGTCTATCCAAAATCTTGGGCATCCTTCTCCGCCATGGAAGAACGCACCAAGCTGTATGCCGAAGGTGACCAAGCTGGCATCAAAGAACTGGAACAACGTCTGCTGGCACAAAATGCCGAGCACAAAGACTGGGCTTGCACCGAAGACATGATGAAATTGACCAAAGACGGTGAAGCACTGTATATGCACTGCCTCCCTGCTGACATCACCGGCCTTTCCTGTGAAGAGGGCGAAGTGGACAACTCCGTGTTCGACCGCTACATCACCCCACTGTACAAAGAAGCCTCCTACAAGCCATATATCATCGCCGCCATGATTTTCTTGGCAAAAGTGAAGGACCCTGTTTCCGCCCTGATGGACATGGAAAAAGGCGCTCCCAAGCGTAAAGAATTTTAAGAAAATCAAGGGCAGGCAGCGATAGCCTGCCCTTTTTCTACCCATTTGCGCCTGTAGAGCGGGGAGCTTGCTCCCGCCGCCGACATGAAAAATTGTGCAAAAAACGGTGGGAATAAGCCCCCCCTACCATAAATAAGGAGAATCAACATGGGAAAACGCATCGTAATCGCCTTGGGTGGCAACGCTTTGGGCAGCTCTCTGCCAGAGCAGATGATAGCCGTTCAACACACCGCTAAGGCCATCGCCGACTTGATTGAACTAGGTCATGAAGTGGTGATCGTCCACGGCAACGGCCCCCAAGTGGGCATGATTGGTAACGCCATGACAGAGCTAACCCGCTCCGACCCTGAAAAATACATCCCCTGTCCCCTGTCCGTCTGCGTGGCCATGAGCCAGGCCTATATTGGCTATGATTTGCAAAATGCACTGCGAGAAGAACTGCGGAGCCGCGGTAGCCACAAGGCGGTCGCCACCGTTTTAACACAGGTGGTAGTAGACGTAGATGACCCCGCCTTTGACAAACCCACCAAGCCTATTGGTGCCTTTATGACAAAGGAAGAAGCCGAAAAACTGGTGGCAGAGCGTGGCTATCAGATTGTGGAAGATGCCGGTCGTGGCTATCGCCGGGTGGTGGCATCGCCCAAACCGGTGGGCATTGTTGAAATCGCCACCATTCGCACCATGACAGAAAATGGACTGGTGGTCATCACCTGCGGTGGCGGTGGCATCCCCGTCGTCCCCCAGGGCAAACACCTGAAAGGTGCCGCCGCCGTCATCGACAAGGACTTCGCATCAGAGCTTTTGGCTGAAGAACTGGAAGCCGACAGTCTGATTATCCTAACTGCTGTGGAAAAAGTCGCCATCAACTTCGGCAAAGAAAACCAGGAATGGCTGTCCCACTTGAACCCAGCGCAGGCCTTGAATCACATTGCCGACGGTCAATTTGCCCCCGGCTCCATGCTCCCCAAGGTGGAGGCCGCCGTGAAATTCGCCCAATCCAAACCAGGCCGAACAGCCCTCATCACCCTACTAGAAAAAGCCAGCGACGGCATCAACGGCAAAACCGGCACCACCATTTCCATGTAATCTGTTCCAAAAAGTGCTGTACAAAAACCAATGTCATTAAGTTAAGCAATTCCAATGGGAGAAAAAACAAGAGCTTTTTTCAAAAAAGGCTTGACAAATAAGAAAAAATG
>JAWXUJ010000227.1:0-3151 GCA_044432765.1 Eubacteriales bacterium
GCTGTCCACGGTGTTGGTCAACAAAAATTGGCCCGCTACGGCGTTCGGTTCCTCGCTGCCATCGGAGAATGGCTGGAAAATCCCGACACATTGTAGAATGGATAATTTTCTCATATAAACAACAAAAACCGCCTCTTTCGAGGCGGTTTTTGTTGTTTATTTGTAGAATGGGAAATCTTTCTTGCCGGTTTCCCAGTCGATCAGTTGCCAGGTAGCATCGATGAGATTGGCGAAAAGTGGATTTTTCATGGCCTCGATGATGAAACCTTGTCTTGGTGAGTTGATGTCCTCGCCGGAGACTTGGAAGAAACCCAATTTGTTGCACAAACCACGAACACGTGCCAGTTGGTCGGCGGTGTTCCGGGTGGGCATATAGGTGATAGCGGGTACGCCGCACGCCTTTAAGCAGTCGAATAGTTCGTCCAAATAGGCATCTTCAAAGGTTTGTGCCTTTTTGTCGCCAGTGACACTTTCTGCCACGTCGCCCAAGTAGGCATAACAGAGAACAGCGCCCACTTCTTTACACAGCGCCACCACGTCAGCTAGTTTGGGGCACTCCTCGGTGGCTTTCACATAGACCTGTGGCACAAAGGTGGATTTCAGGAAGCCCAATAAATCATATTCGTAGAAGCCGTACTCCAAATCCAACATCATGGCGGTTTGTTTTGGGTTCAGCTTTATGCCGATGGTCGGCATAAAGTCCACCATTGCCTGGCCTTTTCCCACTTTATCCACCAATTTGATGGCCAAAGCGTACATCAAGTGACGTTCAGTGATGCCACCGCCGTCTGCAAATTGGGACAGGGGAACCACGTCGGATTCAAAGTCCAATGCCACATCAGGCAACAGCTTGTTGATGTTTGCCACCATTTTGGCGGTTCTCTCGTTCCGCTTGGCGCGGTAGGGAGCAAACCAGTCGTTCATGTAGGCGATTTTGTCGTGGGGAACCCCTTGGATGGTCATGTAGGTCACACCGGATTGGTCGGGGTTGTTGGTGCGCTTTTCAGCGAAGGGGGTGCCCTCCATAGAAACACGGCATTCCATGCCGATGGTCACAGGGATGCCAACCAGTTTTCCGGCTTCCAAAAATTCTTCTGCCCCGGCGATGGAATCATGGTCAATGATGCCTGCGGTGCATAGGCCTTCTGCCCGGGATGCGTAGACCGCGGCCGTGGGGGAATAGGGGGAGAAGGAGTAGGTGGAGTGGATGTGGTTGTTGATGTATTCATCTACCATGGGAGGAAAATCGGCAGTTTCTAGAACTTTTCCCAGGTTTTCCAAACGTTCTGCCTTGGTGGGTGCGTTGAGCAGTTCTAAAATTTTTAAATCAATCATCACAACACCTCATTAAGCCAGCATGACTTGGCCGCCGGTGACAGGGATGGCTTGACCTGTTTCGTATTTTTGTTCTACGCAATAGAAAATTGCGCGAGCAACGTCCAGAGGGAAGCAACCGCGGTTGAGAGGCACTTTTGATTCATAGAATTTCTTTACATCTTCCACGGTTTTTGCGCCGGGGACTTTGCCGGTATTCAAGTATTGGACGAAAAGACCACGTTCTGGGTCCATCCACAGAGGGCCATCCAGATAGTTGCCGGGGCAGACGGCGTTGACTTTGATGTTGTACTCGCACAGCTCCAATGCAAAACTTTGTGTCAGGCCGATGCCACCGAATTTGGAGCCGGCATAGGCGAAGTTTTTGTTGGAGCCCACCAGGCCGGATTTGGAGCTGATGGTGATGATGTCACCGCTCCAAGCTGGATCGGCTTCGTGTTGGGCCTGCATGACCATGGCGGCGTATTTGGCACAGAGGAAGTAACCAGTGTAGTTGACGGCAGTGACAAAGTCAAAGTCCTTCTTCTCCTGCTTGGTCACACCGGCGGCGCGAAGGACGCCGGCATTGGACACGAAAATGTCCAGACCGCCCATGAATTCCACGGCTTGTGCCACCAGATTCGCCACGCTTTCCTCATCGGACACGTTGACGGCGATGGCCTTGGCGCGTTCGCCCAATTCGGTGGCAACGGCTTCAGCCAGAGGCAGGTTCATGTCAGCCAACACCACAGTTGCACCCTCTTTGTACATCTCTTCGGCGATGCCCTTGCCGAAACCTTGGGCAGATCCGGTGACGATTGCCAATTTACCGGCCAGACGACCGGTGGTAGCGGGGCGTTTTCCTACGTTTTCTTGGGCGATTTTCAAACATTGTTCTAGTTCAATCATGGTAATTTCTCCTTTATTTTGAAAGTTTTAATAGTTTTTCATAAGCATCATCCCAGACTTGGCTGTGGTTGGGATGGTAGGATTGAACGGTTTCAGAGTTGCGCACCACTTGACGCAGTTCAGCCAAACTGCCCAACTCGCCCAAGGCCATGGCCTGCATCAGTAGATTGCCAATGGCGGCACCTTCGATGGGGCCGGTGATGACTGGGCGGTTGATGGAATCCGCCACCATTTGGTTCAACAATTTGTTCTGGATGCCACCGCCAACGATGTTGAGGGAGTCCAGTTTGGTGCCTTTGATCTCCTCCAAACGCTCCATGGTCCAACGGTATTTCAGCGCCAGTGATTCATAGATGCAACGGGCGATTTCGCCTACGGTTTCCGGAACAGGTTGGCTACTGTTTTTGCAGTAGGTTTGAATCCGACAAATCATATCGCCGGCACCAAAGAAAACGGTGTCGCCTGGGTCAATGACAGAGCGGTGGGTAGGGGCCAACTGGGCGGCCTCTACGATTTCGTCCCAGGAATAGGCCTTGCCTGCCTTTTTCCACTGGTTGCGACACTCTTGGATGAGCCACAGCCCCATCATATTGGCAAGGGGACGGAAGGTGCCTTGGACTGTGCCCTCGTTGGAGAAGCCGCTATTCCGTACGTCATCGGTTAAAATGGCGGTTTCCGTCTCTACCCCAAACAGGGACCAGGTGCCGCTGGAACAGAATGCGAAGTTGCCACTGCCAGGGATTGCGGCAACGGCGGAGGCGGTGTCGTGACCACCCACAGCACACAGCTTCGCACGGTTGATGCCAAGTTCCGTGGCGATGGAACTGCGCAATTCACCGCGGACGGTGCCGGCGAAGTCGATATTTGGCAGAATATTGGTGGGCAGACCCAAGGCCTCCATGGTCTCCAAATCCCACCGACGCTCTGT
>JAWXUJ010000228.1:0-3141 GCA_044432765.1 Eubacteriales bacterium
AATAATACTTTTTGGTTGCTGACGTTGTCAGCGCGCTGCTTGCGCAGCTACCGCCCTTTGGGCGAACCAAAGCCGTGTAACTGTTGACAATGTTGGCTTACGCCAACAGGGCGTTGCCCTCACGGCCTGACGGCCTATTGTCAAAAATTATGAATAAAAAAATAAGGCCGGGCAATGCCTGGCCTTATTTTACCGGTTGCATCATTAAAATTAAGGAGAATTACTATGAAAGCAGCAGTTTTATATGGCAACGAAGATCTGCGTTACACCGATTATGAAACTCCAGTTACCACCCCGGGCACTGTGAAAGTCCGCGTCCGCGCCACTGGCATTTGCGGTTCCGACGTGCCCCGCGTATTGCACAACGGCGCCCACTTCTATCCCATCGTCCTGGGTCACGAATTCGCTGGCGACGTGGTGGAAATTGGCGAAGGCGTTACCAAAGTGAAGGTCGGCGACACCGTCTCCGGCGCACCTCTGGTGCCCTGCATGGCCTGTGAAGATTGCCAAAAAGGCCAATACGCACTGTGCAAACATTATTCCTTCATCGGTAGCCGTCAACAGGGCAGTTTCGCAGACTATGTGGTCATCCCCGAATTCTGCGCTGTGCCTTATGATTCCTCCATCCCTTACTCCCAAGCCGCCATGTTCGAGCCCTCCACCGTTGCCATCCACGGCGTGCTCTGCAACGACTACAAGGCCGGCGGTACTGTCGCCGTTTTGGGCTGTGGCACCATCGGCATCTTCACCCTTCAATGGGCCAAGATTTTCGGCGCAAAGACCATCATTGCCTATGACATCGATGACGGTCGTTTGGAACTGGCAAAGCGTATGGGCGCAGACATCTGCATCAACACCATCACCTCTGATTACAAGGAAGAGACCATGAAAGCCACCGCAAACAAGGGCTGTAACTACGTCTTTGAAACCGCTGGCAACCCCATCACCATGCGCATGGGCTTTGAAATTGCCGCCAACCAAGCCCACGTTTGCTTCATCGGCACCCCTCACGTGGACCTGACCTTCACGCCAAAGGAATGGGAAAACATGAACCGGAAAGAATTCAAGCTGACCGGCTCCTGGATGAGCTACTCCGCACCATACCCCGGCAAGGAATGGGAGCTGACCGCCCACTATTTCGCCACCGGTCAACTGAAATTCGACCCAGAATTCATCTTCAAAACCTACCCCATGTCCGAAGCCGCCGATGCCTTTGCCTGCTACCACAACCCCCGCGATGTCCACGGAAAAATCATGTTGATTAACGATTGATAATTAACGATTAACAATGATCGCCTGCGGGCGGGATTTTCCTGCCATGAAAAAAGAACACGTTTGCCTCTCCCTTTGGGAGAGGTGCCCCTGTAAGGGGCGGAGAGGGCAAGGGCAGTTGGATATTGTAGATGATTTTTTCATTTATAACTCCTAACTCCTAATTCCTAACTCCTAATTTATTATGAAGGGAACTTGAATTATGATTCATCCATTAAAAACCATTCTCAGTGGCGGTAGCGCCCAACAGACTGGGGCATTTTCTGTCTGCTCGGCAAGCCCTCTGGTGCTCCGCACCGCCGCTCGTCATGCAAAGCAATACAACTACACCGTGATCATCGAGGCAACCGCCAACCAAGTCAACCAGTTCGGTGGCTACACTGGCATGGTTCCTGCTGAATATGCCGCCATGGTGTTCAAAATCGCCGCAGAAGAAGGTCTGGACGAAAGCCGCGTCATTCTGGGTGGCGACCACCTGGGCCCCCTCAACTGGCAAGGTTTGCCCGAAGATGAAGCCATGGCAAACTCCGAGGAACTGGTCACCCAATACACCTTGGCTGGCTTCACCAAAATCCACTTGGACACCTCTATGCGTGTGGCAACTGACGACCAAAACGCTGCACTGGACGTTCGCGTCTGCGCAAAACGTGGCGCTCGTCTGGCAAACTGCGTGAAGGCCGCCTACGAAAAACTGTTGGAAACCAAGCCAGAGGCCATGCGTCCTGTCCTGGTCATCGGCTCCGAAGTGCCCATCCCCGGCGGTTCCCAAGAGCACGAGGATTCCATCACCCCAACCAACCCCGATGAATTCCGCCGTCAATACGGTGTGTTCACTGAAGAATTCAAGGCCGTTGGCGCACCCATCGAAGACGTTGTGGGCTTCGTTGTCCAACCTGGCGTGGAATTTGGCGACGACTTCGCATTCCAATACAACCGTGAAAATGCCGCCAACTTGGTTGGTGCCCTTTCCGACTACGCACCTCTGGTGTTTGAAGGTCACTCCACCGACTATCAAACCACCGAATCCCTGTCCAACATGGTCACCGACGGCATCAAAATCCTGAAGGTTGGCCCAGCCCTCACCTTCGGCCTTCGCGAAGCCCTGTTCCTGTTGGAACACTGCGAAGAAGTGATGATTGCCGACCCTGCCAAGCGTTCCCATGTCAAGGAGACCATCCTGGCTGAAATGAACGCCAACACCGGCTACTGGAAGAAGTATTATCAAGGCACCGAAGAGGAAATCGAGTACAAGAAACTGTACAGCTATTCCGACCGTTGCCGTTACTATCTGCCTGCTCCCGCCATCGATGCAGCCATCACCAAGCTGTTGGAAAACACCAAGGATGTGCCCATGGCCTTGATTTGCCAATACCTGCCTCACCAATACTGGAAGGTTATGGACGGCAAACTGTCCACCAACGGCACCGACCTGGTCATCGACCGCATCGGCAACTGGCACGACATCTACGCCATTGCTTGTGGTGTGGAAATCTAATTTTAACCGTAAAAAAACCGCCCTTTCGGGCGGTTTTTTGCTCAGCTTGTTAAAGAAGTTCAATTCTGTGGAAAAATCTGAAATTCTGCGTAGGGGCGGATATTATCCGCCCGAAAATGTTGCGATTTTCGGAAAAACCCATTAGATTTGATGGGTTTTTCGCTAGTCCGCAGACTGTTTCGGAGAACAACCACCGAAGGTGGCTCTTGGTGCGGAGATGGCGGCTAATAGCCGCCCCTACGGCCACTGAATCATGTTATCATACTTTTTGGTTGCTGACGTTGTCAGCCCGCTGCTTGCGCAGCTACCGCCCTTTGGGCGAACCAAAGCCGTGTATTTTTTGAAAACACTGGCTATGCCAGTAGAGCTTCGCT
>JAWXUJ010000229.1:0-3110 GCA_044432765.1 Eubacteriales bacterium
TCAAGTCTTCGCGAATGATGACGATTGCCATGCCGGAGGGGCCGATGTTCTTTTGGACACCGCCGTAAATCATGCCGTAGTCAGACACGTTGCAGGGCTTGGACAGGAACATGGAGGATTGGTCGGAAACCAAAATCTTGCCCTTGGTGTTGGGCAGGGTGGCATAGGTGGTGCCGTGGATGGTTTCGTTTTCGCAGATGTAGATGTAGTCAGCATCTTCGGACACGGGCAGGTCGGAGCAGTCGGGGATATAGCTGTAGTTCTTGTCTTTGGAGGTTGCCAGCAGGTTGATTTTGCCGAATTTCTTGGCTTCTTTATAGGCCTTGTCCGACCAACTGCCGGTGACGATGTAGTCGGCAACGCTGTTTTTCATCAGGTTCATGGCGATGGCGGCGAATTGGAGGGTGGCACCACCTTGGACAAAGAGGACTTTATAGTTGTCGGGAATGCCCATCAGGTCGCGGAGATCTTGTTCGGCCTCATCGGCGATGGTTTGGAACACTTTGGAGCGGTGGCTCATCTCCATGACGCTCATGCCAGAGCCACGGTAGTTGAGCACTTCGGCGGCGATTTCTTCCAGAACGGGAACGGGCATGGTGGCGGGGCCAGCGGAAAAGTTGTAAGAACGATTGTACATATCAAAAACTCCTTTTATTGATAATTATAAATTGTAATGACAATGGATGTTTGAATTGCTGTACTAACAGTATAAAACATTTTTCCCAAATAATCAACCATAAAATGAAAAATAATCGACAAATTACACAAAAAATATCTCAAAAAGTTTTAGGTTTTTGTGCAGTTATACATGGGAAAACGGGGTGTTTTTTCGCCTTTTTCTACAAAAAAGACTTTGTAAGCCTAACAAATTTTTTGTTAGGCTTACAAAGCGGAAAAATTGTGCCGGGTGTTAAGGCTGTTTTTTGTATTTTGCCTGGGTGGCAAGACCACCGCGAATGTGGCGCTCCGCCTTGTTTTGCTCCAACAATTCCTGAACCTGGAGAAACAAGGCGTGATTATAGTGCTCCAAACGTTGGGTCACATCTTTATGTACCGTTGATTTTGAGACGCCGAAGGCCTTGGCGGCCTGGCGGACGGTGGTGCGGTTTTGGAGAATGTACTGTCCTATGACCAAAGCCCGCTCCTCTGGAGTGCCTACCATAACATCAACTCCCTTTTCTTGGCTACTTGATTGGTATGCAGACCCTTGGTGGATTTAGTACAATGAGATGGCAATTCGCTTCTCTCCATAGACAAATAGGGCAGAGTGTGATACAATAATATCAACTATACTTTGCTACAGCTGTCTGCGATAGCCCACAGCTTGCGCTGTGCCTGCATTTCATGCGGTGTAGTAGCCGTGTGGTTTTTTGCACCGGGTTATCGCCCTATAGAGCGTTGCTCTGCCCCTCTGATGAGGGGGTGTAAATAAACCATACGTACCTTTGGAGGTATTGCTTTGAAAATCGACATTATGGGTGTTCCCTTCGACAGTGTCACCATGGGTGAGGCATTGGAACAGGCGAAAATTTTGCTTCATGGCGACAAGCCGTCCTACTGTGTGACCCCCAATCCGGAAATCGTCTACGAGACCATGCACAACCCAGAATTTGCCCGACTGGTGAACAATGCCAGTCTGATTTTGCCCGACGGCATCGGTGTGATTTACGCCGGTAAAATTCTGAAAACACCCCTGAAAGAAAAGGTCACCGGGGTGGGATTTGCCACCAACCTGCTCTCCATTTTGGCAGAGGAGGGCTTGCCTCTTTATCTGCTGGGCAGTAAGCCTGGTGTGGCGCAGCTGGCCGGGGAAAAGATGGTGGAACTGCACCCCAATTTACAAATCTGCGGTGTGGCAGATGGCTATTTTAAAGACGAAAACCAGGTGGTTGCCAAAATCCGAGAGGCCAAACCTGCCGCTCTCTTTGTCTGCCTTGGCTCTCCAAAACAGGAGCAGTTTATGGCAAACTATGCCCAGGAGTTGGGCGCATCGCTCATGGTTGGATTGGGTGGTACACTGGATGTGTTCGCCGGCACTGTCCAGAGAGCACCGGCATGGACGCAAAAAATCGGCATGGAATGGCTTTACCGCATGGTCAAGGAGCCGAAACGGTTCAAGCGATTTATGCGATTGCCAAAATTTATGTTTGCCGTCTTGGGCAAGCGACTGAAAGGCTGTTGAATCTGGGTAAACTGTTACAAACAGTTGTCTCGTTTGGAGGAATGATAGTATGGTAGTAATTTTATTGGGTACTGGATTTGAAGAAGTGGAAGCCTTGGCACCTTGCGACGTACTGCGTCGCGGTGGCGTGGATACCAAGTTGGTGGGTCTGGATTCCATCACCGTAGCAGGCGGGCGGGGGATTTCCGTCCAGTGCGACATGGTGCTGGCGGACTTGGACTGCGCCCAAGTGGAACTGTTGGTCATCCCCGGCGGACTGGGCGGTGTGGCCTCTATTTCGGGCTGCCCCAAGGCCTTGGAGGCCATCCAAATGATCCATGACCAAGGTGGCTACGTTGCTGCCATCTGTGCCGGCCCCACCATTCTGGCAAAACTAGGTCTGTTGGCGGGGAAAGAGGTCACAGGCTACCCCACCACCGAAGACCAGTTGACCGGCGCCACCTACCACGGGGACTTTCATGTGGTGGTACATGGCAATATCATCACCGCCAAGGCGGCAGGCAGTTCCTTGACCTTTGGCAAGGTGCTGACTCGCATCATGGCAGACCGGCAGACCGCCATCCACGTGATGGACGGAATGTACGGAACCACGGAGGCCGTTTTGTGGGTCGCCGATACAAAGGAGTAACTCATGTCCCAAAACAAATGGATTGATGATTTGAACAATGACCCCGATCTGGATGAAAACCCAGTGGATGCCCTGATTCGGGACGCCAAGCGGGAGCTAGGGGAGTTGGTGGATGAACCGGAGGAGGTACAACCCTTTGAAGTGGTCATCCCTGAAGCCTATGCCGACCTGACACTGGGTGAGGACGAGGATGTGGCACCTGAGGAGGAAGAAGCACCGACTCGTTGGCCCGCCTGGGTGCGGATGCTGATTTATGTGGCAACTGTCCTGACTGTCTCTGTGGTGTTGGCCTTTGTGGGT
>JAWXUJ010000230.1:0-3105 GCA_044432765.1 Eubacteriales bacterium
ACTGCGAACAGTTGATTCGTTTCCTGTGGTGTCAAAACAGCGGTGGGTTCGTCCAAAATCAGGATGTTTGCGCCACGGTAAAGCACTTTGACAATTTCAACCGTCTGCTTTTGGGAGACGGACATATTGTAAATCTTTTGCTCTGGGTTGACGTCAAAACCGTATTTCTCACAGATTTCAGTGACTTTGGCGGAAACCACCGCCAGGTCATATTTGCCACCGTCGTCCACGCCCAGGGCGATGTTTTCGGCGGCGGTGAACACATCAACCAGCTTAAAGTGCTGGTGAATCATGCCGATGCCCAAATCGAAGGCATCTTTTGGGGAGTGGATGACCACTTCCTGATCGCCGACGAAGATGGTGCCACTATCGGGATAGTAGATGCCGGAGAGCATATTCATCAAAGTGGTTTTGCCACTGCCATTTTCGCCCAGCAGAGACAGAACTTCACCCTTTTTAATGTCCAAATTCACCTTGGAGTTGGCGACAACGGGGCCGAAGGTTTTCGTGATATTTCGCATACGGACAGCGTTTACAGCTTCCAAATGATTCACCCTTTCTCGTTTTCTCTTTTGCTCAAATTTCGATTTTATCTTTTGTAATTCTATACAAATTTAGTATAACATATTAGACTAAACTTGTAAAGAACTGCAACATCGTTATTTGACCTAAAAATTATTTAGGACACGGGAATAAATGAAAAACGGAGGGCGAAATGCCCTCCATTTTTAAGTAGATATTAGCCGTTCAGCTCGGTGATGCCGTCGATACGCATTTCGAAATAAGGAGCGGAGCGCCAGACGGATTCATAGAACACGCCATTTTCGATTGCTTCGCCAGTGTCGGTGACCCAGTCGCCATCGGTATCCAGAGCCAGAGCAGAGGTAGGAGTCTCGCCGCCGACGGTGTAGGTGGAAGTATCAAAGACATTGAAGGAACCATCTTCGATGGCAGCCCAAACAACTTCGACAACTTCAGCAGTGCCTTCAGCACAAGATGGGCTCAGTTCGGAGATGGTGGTAGCGCCGTAAGAACGACCCATGGCCAAATCGGTGGGGATTTCTTCGCCCAGCATAGCCAGACCCATGGAAGTGGTGTACAGAACGCCCCAAACGTTTTGAGCGGAGGTCAGAGCTGCGTCAGGTGCAGCGGATTGCATATCGATGTTATAGCCGACGGAGTAGGCAACGGTGCCATTTTCCAGAGCAGCTTGGACAGCGGAAGGAGCGCCGGTGGAGTCAGCGTGTTGGCCGATGATGACGCAACCACGGGAGATGAGAGCATTGGCAGCTTCGCCTTCAGCAGTCAGGTCGAACCAGGAGTTGGTGTATTGAACGTCCATGTGTGCTTCGGGAACGATGGATTGAACGCCCAGGAAGAATGCAGTGTAACCACTGACCACTTCAGCATAAGGATAAGCGCCGACATAGCCGATGTATGGGTCGGTGACTTCGCCAGATTCCATCAGTTCGGCCAACTTCATGCCAGCGACAACGCCGGAGACATAGCGGGATTCGTAGGTGTATGGGAACATATTCTTCAAGTTGGAAAGGCCAGAGAATGCAGCAGTATCGCCGGTACAAGCAACAAAAGTGATGTCAGGGAATTCGATGGCGGCTTGTTGCATATAGGTTTGGTGACCGTAGCTGTCAGAGAAGATGATGTCGCAGCCAGCGTCTGCCAAGTCAGCAGCGGCGTCGTAGCAGGCTTCGTCTTCAGCGATGTTGTACTTGAAGGTCACTTGGCTTGCGTCCAGACCCAGGGCTTCAACGGCTTGCAGGATGCCTTCGATGTGAGCCAGGTCATAACCGGAGTTTTCGTCGTGAACCAGGATTGCGCCGATTTTGAAATCGGAGTAGTCAGCTTCTGCATCAACAGTAGCAGCAGTGTCCACAGCGGAGCTGGAGTCAGCCTCGGTGGTGGGAGCAGCTTCCTCAGCAGGAGCAGCTTCTTCAGTAGCAGAGGTTTCGGTGGTGGCAGTTGTGGTGGTTGCAGCTTCTTCGGTGGAAGAAGAGCAAGCAGCCATGGAGAAGACCATGGTTGCAGCCAAGAGCAGTGCAAGTAGTTTCTTCATTCGTGTTTTCCTCCTAAAATGTAGTTGACAGTTTCCCGTCGGGGTGAGGGAATCGGTACTACCAATCCCCACTAGTCTATGTTTACATTTTACAGGAATTTCGAGAAACTTACAATACTTTTTTAACCAAAAAATCAATTTTGTGCAACATATCCAGTCCAATGGCTGAATTTTGGGGCAAAATTTAATATTCTTGTAACAGACTGCATAATTTGTCCAAAAGTAATACTTATCCATACACCAATCTGTGCAACATTTCAGTATGACTACCTAAAACTCTTTCAGTTTTAAAAAAATTAACAGGCCATAAGCCCTTGCAAAACAAGGACTTATGGCCAAATTGCGCCTTATTTCCGAGGATAATGCCTCTTTTCGTCGGTCAGCCCCAACAGATAATCCACACTAGTGCCGTAAAATTTGGACAGCTTAATCAACACCACCGTCGGAATATCGTTTTCCCCTGTCTCATATTTGGAGTAGCCAGTCTGAGACATATCCAACATGGTCGCAACCTTGGTCTGGTTCAAATCTCTATCTTCTCTTAAATCTCGAATTCTTTGATACACAGTTTTCACCTCGAAAACAGTTTAACTTAATATGAAATAGGTGATAGACTTTCAACCTGTTTCAGGTTATATTATATGTGTGAGGTGATAGTATGACCGATTATCAAGCCATGTATTCCACGCTGTTTAACAAAATTACGAACATTATTGAAGAGTTGCAAGAGATACAAAAGCAAACAGAGAAAATGTACATCGTTGCCCAGGAGAATTCAGATGATACACAAAAAAATGAGAGCCGTTTGGCTCCCATTTTTTATATTGCAACTTTATTCCATATTGGTGTAGCCCATCAGGTAGTGATCCACTTCGATGGCGCATTGGGTGCCTTCGAAGATGGCCCAAACCACCAGGGATTGACCACGGTGCATATCGCCGGCCACGAAGATTTTATCGGTGGCGGTGGCGTAGCTACCAGCTTCGGTGACCAGGGTGTTTCGGGGGAGGTCTCCAAGTCCAAGCCTTCGA
>JAWXUJ010000231.1:0-3085 GCA_044432765.1 Eubacteriales bacterium
GCGGCGGTTGCCGTGGCCACGCCGTGTTGGCCTGCGCCAGTTTCGGCGATAACCCGGGTTTTGCCCATTTTTTTTGCAAGTAAAACCTGTCCCAGGACGTTGTTGATTTTGTGGGCGCCTGTGTGGTTCAAATCCTCCCGTTTCAGGTAGATTTTGGCACCGCCCAGGTCGGCGGTCATCCGCTTGGCGAAGTAGAGCCGGGAGGGTCGGCCTGCGTAGTCGTTGAGCAGGTCGGTCAGTTCCCGGTTAAAGTCCGGGTCGTTTTTGTAGTGCTCGTAGGCTGCCTCCAGTTCATGGATGGTGTTCATCAGGGTTTCGGGAATATATTGACCACCGTGAACACCGAATCTTCCTTTTTTCATGGCATATTTCTCACATTCTTTAAAAATTGTAGCATTTTCATCGGGTCTTTCAGACCGTCTGTCTCCACTCCGCCGGACACGTCCACACCGTAGGGATGGACGTCCAAAACCTGGGAAACGTTGCAAGGGGTTAAGCCTCCGGCGATGAAATAGGGCTTTTTCACGGTGGAAAGTTCCGACAAAATGTCCCAGTCGAAGGATGCGCCGGTGCCACCTGCGCCGTTGTCCAGAAGGAGGTAGTCGGCTTGGCTGTCCTGCCATTTTTCCACATCCTGGGCGGTTTTCACGGAGATGGCTTTGATGATTTTCGTGTCGGGCAGACGGTTTTTCAGGGCGGTGATGACCTGTTCTCCCTCTTGTCCGTGGAGTTGAATCAGGTCGATGATCTCGTCCTCCACCAACTGCGCCATGGTGTCGATGGGGGCGTTGACGAAGACACCCACGGCTAAAATGTTGGGGTTTAACTGTAATTTCAAGGTTTCTGCCTGTTCTGGCATGACCTTTCGTCTACTTTTTGCAAAGACGAAGCCGATGTAATCCAGTTGGAGCCGATTGGCAACGGCGATATCCTCTGGGCGGGTTAGCCCGCAGATTTTCAGTTTGGTCATAGGCCACGAAGCTCCCCAAGAATTTTGGATTTGTCCGGTGCCCGCATAAGGGTTTCCCCGATGAGGACGGCATCCACGCCGTAGGACTCCAGTGTCTCAATGTCCTGGCGGGTACGGATGCCACTTTCAGAGATGAAAACCACGTCATTTGGAACCAATTTCCTGTATTTCAGGCTGTTTTTCAGATCTAATTCGAAGGTTTTTAAGTTGCGGTTGTTGACCCCGATGATCCGGGCACCGCAGGCCAGTGCCCGCTGAATTTCCACATTATCGTGGGCTTCAAAGATGGCGGAAAGCCCCAGTTTTTCTGCCAGAGCGAAGAATTTTTTCAACTCTTCGTCACTTAAAATGGCGCAAATCAGGAGAATTGCATCGGCTTTGTAGATTTTTGCCTGGTAAATCATGTATTCGTCCACGGTGAAGTCTTTTTTCAGCACCGGAATGTTCACAGCGTCGGCGATTTCCTCCAAATACCAGTTGCTCCCCTGAAAATAGTGGGGTTCTGTCAGGCACGAGATTGCCGATGCGCCGGCGGTTTCATAGTCCAGGGCGATGTCCACGTAGGGGAAGTTGGGGGCAATCAACCCTTTGGAGGGGGAGGCCTTCTTCACTTCACAGATGAAGGACATCTCTGGGGCTCTCAACGCTTTTTCAAAGGGAAAATCACCTTTTTTCATGGATTCTGCGGCGGATTTCGCCATTTCCATGGTTAAAAATTGTTGTTCCTTTGCGATACGACGGCGGGTATCTTGGGCGATTTCAGCCAGAATGTCCCGGTTTTTGTCCACTGTTTGACCATTTTCGTTGACCATATCAGACCTCCGCGTTGGAGCAGGCGATGAATTGGTTCAGCTTTTCCAGAGCCGCGCCACTGTCCAAAAGCTGCTCTGCCAGTTTCACACCGCCCGCCAGGGTGTCGGCTTTGCCGGCGATGTACAGGCCGGCGCCGGCGTTGAGGCAGACCGCGTTGCGACAGCTACCGGTTTCACCGTTCAGGATGGACATGGTGATGTCTGCGTTGACGGCGGGGGAACCGCCCACCAGGTCGGCCTTGTCACAGCGGGCGTAGCCAAAGTCCTCGGGGCAGATTTCATAGGAGGTGAATTTGCCGTCTTTGACTTCGCAGACGGTGGTGGGGGCGCTCATGGAGATTTCGTCCAATTTTTCCTGCCCAAAGACCACCATGGCGCGACCCACACCCAGGTTGCACAGGACTTCTGCCAGGGGCTTCACCAGGTTTTGGTCGTAGACACCCATGACCTGCATGGTGGCACCGGCAGGGTTGGAGAGGGGACCTAAAATGTTGAAAATAGTACGGAAACGCAGCTCTTTTCGGACAGAAGCCACGTATTTCATTGCCATATGGTACTTTTGTGCAAAGAGGAAGCAGATGCCGATTTCCTCCAGAATTTCCTTGCTCCGCTCTGGGGAGGTCATAATGTTGATGCCCAGGGCTTCCAAAACGTCGGCGGAACCGCAAAGGCTAGAGGCGGCTCGGTTGCCGTGTTTTGCCACAGGCACACCGCCGGCGGCAATGACGATGGAGGAGGTGGTGGAGATGTTGAAGGAGTTGGACTGGTCGCCACCGGTGCCCACGATTTCCAGGACAGGCATTTCGTGGAGCAGTCGGACGCAGTGCTGGCGCATGGAGGCGGCAGAGGCGGTGATTTCGTCGATGGTCTCACCTTTCATCACCAGGGCGGTGAGATAGGAGCTGATTTGCACGTTGGTGGCGGTGCCACCCATAATTTCATCCATGACAGACTTTGCCATGTCATAGGGCAAAGTCTCTTTTTGGCTCAGTTTCATAATGGCTTGTTCAATCATTTTCGATGCCCTCCAAGAAGTTTTTGACGATTTGATACCCCAGTGGGGTGAGTACGGATTCTGGGTGGAATTGGACGCCGTAGACCTTGTGGGTGCGGTGCTCCACTGCCATAATGTCCCCAGAATCGGTGGTGGCGATGACCTTCAAACAGTCAGGCATGGACGATTCCAGCGCCGCCAGGGAGTGGTACCGGGCAACTTGAAGTTGTGGCTCCATCCCTTTGAAAATCAGGCTGTCTGTGTCCAAATTTGCCATGGAGGTCTTGCCGTGCATCAGTTTGGAGGCGT
>JAWXUJ010000232.1:0-3083 GCA_044432765.1 Eubacteriales bacterium
CACGTGGAGTTGGCGCCGCCTACCAACTGGAATATGTTCAACATCATCTCCAATTTCTTTACCCGTGAAAACACACCCAACTCCCCCACCCCCTACGGCACCAGTCTGTTCGGGGGCAACAACAGCGCCGGCATTTGTACGGAGTTATATCCCAAAATGTCGGCCTATAACGGTACCATTTTCGACAACAATGGTCACGTCCGACTCTACACCCAAGAGGTGCGGAAGGCATATCAATCCCTGCTGGACACCATCGCCGATGCGCCACCTGACACTTTGAATGACTCCGCGTTCCAAGGCCTCCAACGGCTTATGGACGGAGAAACCGCCATGTGCATTAGCTTCTCCAACAACGCTTGCTACTTCCTGGACAGCTATGCCAACTTTTTCCAAGAAAACATCGGCTATGCCCCAGTGCCCGGGAAAAAGCCCATCATTTCCGGGTGGAGCACCTCCATCAATGCGCACAGTCAAAACAAAGAGTTGGCCTGGGACTTCATCCAATGGTTCTCCGGTCTGGAAATTGCCTCCGCCTTTACTCTGATGGGTGGTGCCGCCCCTATGACCAGCCTACTCCAAAAGGAATCTTTGGTACAAATGTACCCTTGGTATCCCATGACAGTCGAGCAATACCACACCGGCACCCGCCGCGAAGCCCCCACCATCCACGGCGCAAAGCAGTTAAATCCCAGCACCGTGGAAGACATTTTGGCCTCTGTGGTATATACCACCCTGGAAGGCAACATCTCTCTGGAAACCGCTCTATTCCGCGCCCATCGCCAGCTTTGTCAATACGCGGAGGCCAACGGTTACCCCAAAAACATTATGCCAAGCCAGGCCACCATCCACCGGACACATTAAAGCCTTTTTCACCGATTCATATGGAAATAATCACATTTATTCACGGTTTCATCACTCCACCCCCACAGGTGTGGAATAGGATGTGAAATAAGAAGATAGTGTTCTATTATTAAGGAGGAATCGGTATGACAAACTTGAAACGACTTATGGCGTTGTTGCTGGTCGTTGCCATGATGACCAGTGCCGTAACCGCGAGCACCATTTCCATCACCTTTACAGATGAGGCAGACATCCAATATCTGGAGGCCGTAGATGTCATGGTGGCCATCAGCGTCATCAACGGCTACGAAGATGGCTCCTACACCCCCGATGGGGACATCACCCGGGCCGAAATGGCAAAATTGGTGTCCTACATTTTAAACTCTGGCGAGGACATCAACGATGACTACGCTGGCTACAACACCTTCTATGACTGTGGCAGTTGGCACTGGGCATCTGGCTACATCGCTTTTGCCGAAATGTCCGGCATCATCTGTGGCGATGGCAAAGGCTACTTTGATCCAGAAAACAGTGTCACCGGCGTAGAAGCCGCAAAAATGCTCCTGGTTGCCCTGGGCTACGAATCCGAATACGAAGGTTACACCGGCACTGGTTGGGAAGCCAATGTCATCTCCGATGCCCGCAAAGTTGGGCTCAACGACGATATGACCAGTCTCTCCTGGTACACCAGCCTATCCCGGGACGAGGCCGCCATGATGATGTTCAACGCATTGCAAGCCACCATGATTGACTATTCTGGTGGTAACACCTCCATCTCCACCTCAGATGGCACCACAATCAGCATCAACGGCGCAACCTCCTATTCCATCACCACCAGCAACGACAACTACGACAACAGCGACGATGATGATGCTTACTTACAACTCTGCGAAGAATACTTCGAAGACCTGAAACTCTATGCCGACAGTGAATCCGATGTCCTGGGCCGTGGCGCCCATGTTTGGAAATATGACGGCGACGAAATCGGTACCTATGCCGACGAAAGCGAGTACACCTTCTTTGCCGACGACTACATTGACCCCAGCAACGGCGACGACAGCGATGACCTGTTGGAAATGATTCAAGACCTTGCCGAAGATGACTTGGAATTCTATGAGGACAATCTTTACGAGGTGGATGTCTACCTCAACGGCGACTTTGTAGAAAAACTGAGTTCCGACAGCGACATCTGCGAAAAAGGCTCCACCGACTTGGATTGGGTGGAAATCCAACTGGGCGATGTGGTGGAAATCTATGAAGAGGACAACGAAATCTACAAAATTGTCATCCTCCGCTATATTTATGATATCATCGAGGAAATCGATACCGATGACGACCTTGACGACTGCCTGATTTACACCGAAGAAGGCTACGAAATGTGCGATGACGACAGCCTAAACTTCGCCTCCATCTACAGCGTGGCCGACGAAGGCGACGACATCCTCCTTTTGGTCAACGATGCCGACGACATTATCTATGCCGAATGGCCTACCATCCTCAGTGGCGAAATCACCTCGGTTTATACCGACAGCTACCTGAAGATGGACGGCACCACCTACTATCTCACTGCCTACGCTGGCGACCCCGATGTGACCGATGATGACGACGAAGCCATCATCTACCTGAACCAATACGGCTACGTGGTCTATTGCGACACCACCGCCAGCAACACCGCTGACAGTGCCGTTGCTATTGTGGATGTCTACTACTCCATCAACAGCGACAACAAAATCGTGGAAATGGCAGAAGTGGTCTATTCCGATGGCACCACAGACGATGTGGAAGTGGGCAATGTCTACAACAAAGGCTCCTACTCCGGCTACACCGGTTCCAGCCTGGTGATTGGCGGCTTCTACGTCTATGAAGAGGACGACGATGCCTATGACTTTACCGCCGCTGCCTATTACAATGACGTTTCTGGCACCTTGGTCTATGTGGATACCGTCACCACCGACTACAACGACCATGACATCTTTAGTTCCTCCTCTCGCTACTATTTCACCGATACGGCTTTGCCAAGCTACTACTATTATGACGACCCATACTTCATGTTCATCGATACCGACGACGAAGACGTCACCGTCTATGACGGTGTGACCAGTTACTCCATTGACAAAGGCGATGAAGTGGAAGTCATGGTGGTACTAGATGAGGACAGAGACTCCATCATCGCTGTGTTCGTGGTGGGTACCGCAGATGGCGAAACCGCGGACGATGTGGTCTACATCGACGGCTACCGCACT